>NZ_JAOARI010000004.1 GCF_025210605.1 Halodesulfovibrio sp.
GCTAAAGGACCCTGGTAGACCACCAGGTTGATAGGCTGGGTGTGTAAGGACAGCGATGTCTTCAGCTAACCAGTACTAATAGTCCGTGAGCCTTATTTTTCTACACTAAATCATTCTTTTCCTCCCTTTAGATTAATATTTTTGGGTTAGCCATTCGATGTGAGCAACAAGTTATATATTGTTAGCCTTTCCGGATATCTGACTGACCCTAATTTTTTTCTAGTGACCACGGAGGTTGGGATACACCCGATCCCATTCCGAACTCGGAAGTTAAGCCGACCATCGCCGATGATACTGCAGGGGAGCCTGTGGGAAAGTAGGTCGTTGCTAGAATTTTTTTATGCCGATTAGTACGATGTGATTTACTTCTTTCCGTACTTATCAGGTTAAGCCAAATTTTTCTTGGTGGCCACGGAGGTTGGGGTACACCCGATCCCATTCCGAACTCGGAAGTTAAGCCGACCATCGCCGATGATACTGCAGGGGAGCCTGTGGGAAAGTAGGTCGCTGCCAAGATTTATTTCGAAAGCCTCGTTAGTTGTAAGACTAACGAGGCTTTTTTTGTTTATACTGGCTAGTCTTGCACAGTGGTAGCTCATAAATGAAGTTAGTTGATGCTGTACCTTCTTTCGCTTTTCGGTAAATGATGGATGAGGGCAACCTACTGTGAATAGCAAGTCCGAAGTCACTAGTAATTTTGAACCGCTCAGCTGCCAGTGTCTTTTTGAAATAGTGCATAAACTTTTTGTGTGCGGCTTACTATAAAGCTCAGTGGAGCGAAGCAGCGATATAGTAGGCTCATTATCGTATGAAGGAAGGCGAATACGGTTTGGTTGCCTTTTCTTTATTCGAAGGGGGACTTCATCAACTTGAGCGAAAGCAGACGATTGTAATCCCGTTGTGTGCGTTTACTCCTTGTCCGTACTTATTTTTCATGAGTAAGTCCTTTTGTTGTGAACTTAATCAAGGATGGGGCAGCATAAATAAAAAAGAGGAGAGCATGCAGGCTCTCCTCTTTTAATTCAGTAACATCTTGGATTTCTTTTATTTAGGAAGTAACAGCCAGACAGCGCCATTGGTGTTCATATGTCCGGCAATCCATGTTGCAGTTTCGCCGTATCCACTGAAAAAGTCTAAGTGATGCTCTTTAATTGCGCCGCCAGTGTCCTGAGCTAAGCCTAAGCCAGCCATATTTTCACCGTACTGGAAAGTTCCTTCTGCACTTTTTTCTGGCATTGGAACGTCGAAAAGAAACACACTTCCCAGTGGTAGGTACGACGGGTCTGTTGCAAAAGAAACCCTCGGTGTCAGTGTCTGTCCCATTGAGCCGAACGGTCCCGTGTCGGACAGTCTAAAGAATACGTAACTTGGGTTTGTTGCAAGCAGTTGATATGTATTTTCTGGGTTTTCAGTAAAATATTTGCGGATTGCTTGCATTGAAATGCCGTCTTTTGGCAGCAGTCCTCTGCGATACATAACTCGCCCGAGTGATACGTACTGCCTACCATTTTTCCCAGCGTACAAAATATGTTTTGTCGATCCGTCGTTAAGAAGAAGTCTTCCTGATCCTTGAATTTGCAAAAAGAAAATATCTAGTGGGTCTTTAGCCCATGCAATTTCAAGGTGCTGCGAATCAAGCACGCCATCAATATCAATAGCTTTTCTGTCATAATATGGAACAGCTTTTCCATTTTCTATTCGGTAGTAAGCGCGTTGTCCCTTCCATCTTGGATGAATTTTTTCAAGTTTAAGCACCTGCAAATCATGTGGCTTTGAATATATTGGGTACGAATAACCCGCTCTTTTGACAAGACTCGCTTGAAGAGCTGGCTCGTAGTAACCGGTAAATTGTGGATCAGAATCAAGCCTATAGAATGTAAAATGTTTTGCAAGCAGTTGAGGGTCTGCATCAAGCTGTGGCAAGAGGGCTTGCATTTTTTGTAACGACAACGCTATCGTCTTCCATGTAACTTGCAATCCATACTGGTCGAGCGCGAGCTTATCTTGCGGCTTTTTGGCTACATAGGTCGCTGAACGTTGAAGAGATGGTGCAAAATCCATCCATGAACGTATTCCCTGTTTGCCAATTGTAAGAGTTTGACTCACACTACAAGCTTCTGTTTCAGAGAGCTGTATGAATCTGGAGCCTTCGGGCTGCTCTTCTACTGGAGAGGGTACTTCAGCTGGTACAGTTGGTTGGGGAGATTGGCTGCAACCTGCGTAAAAAATAGCGCTGATTGCAAATAATGCAGTAAGAATTCGAGTGATATGTCTGACAGTCAATTTCATCCTCCAGTACAGTGTATGGTTATTTTCTGTAGCATGGAACATTTTGAGTTCAAAGCCCGAACCATAAGTACTTTTTACAGAAAAGGTGATGATACGGCTCTGATTATTGACAATTCTGTTTTTACAATAGTGTCGATGTAGTAAAAAATATATTGAGAACAATGACATATAATGGCGGGAAGACATTTTGGCTTCAGAAACAAAACAAGAAAGAATTATTCGTAAAAAAACTTTTACAACTCTGCATAACGGTTCGGATGCACTTCCAGAATTATGTTTTGAAACTCCTGAAGAAGCAGCGGGAAGCATTGCTGCATTGATGCGTGGTTTCTGGAAGTATGTTGATGAATGTGTTGAACGTGAAATTCCTCAGCATACACAAACATGTGCCAAAGGGTGCAGCCACTGTTGCTCGCAACCTATATTTATGGATGTATTTGAAGCGGTAGCGTGTATACATTGTATGGATTCTGAAAAAGTCTCTAAGGCTTTTATGGAAAGTTTTCCTGCTTGGCAGAGCAACTTTGCTCCACAGCAGCCATTGTTGTGGAAAGCGTTGCAGGAGGATAAGTGGAATGAACTTGGGGCACTCACAAAAAAACTGACGGCGGCTTGCCCATTCTTAGAAAATAATGAGTGCACCTGCTATGACGCCCGCCCTATGGTGTGCCGCACATGGGTTTCGAAAAAATTTCGATTTCTGTGCAGGATGAACCCTTCGAGTATAAAGTATACTCTTGCATGTCAGGATGCAGTGCATGATGCGTATAACAAAGTTCTGTTGCATATTGCTGCATCGTTTGAAATTCCTTTGGCATCTGGTGGATGGACAACGTTGCCCCTTGCGTACAACTCTGTGGAAGGAAATTCCGCAGAGTTATTGAAGCATGCAATTTCTAAGCATTTAACATATAGCAGGTAGTTTCTACATGCAGCATAACAAGCGGATTTATCTTGTAGGTTCTCGTGGGAGTGGGAAAACGTCCGTCGGGCAGGCTCTCGCCCAGCAGTTAGCATGGGATTTTGTAGATACAGATGCACTGCTCTGTGAAATGCAGGGAAAAAGTATTGCAGAGATTGTGGAAGCTGAAGGCTGGGAAGCATTTCGGAATTACGAATCATTAGCGCTGTTGGCTGCTGCCAAAGAGAGTAAGAAAGTCATTGCCACTGGTGGTGGTATGATTTTGCGAGAGAAAAATCGTGAAGCTATGCGTGAGAACGGTGTTGTTATTTTTTTGGAAGTTCCACCGGAAGAGCTAGCCCGTCGTTTAGGTGCAGACCCTTTGGAGGCACAGCGTCCTTCCCTGACGGGGAAAACGTTGCTGGCTGAGGTAAAAGAAGTACTTTTAGCACGGCAGCAATTGTATGAAGATTCAGCGCATATAACTGTTGATGGGGCGCAGACCATAAAGGAAATTATTGATAACATCATGGAACTACTTGAAACGAAACTAGTTTCATAGTTAGATGATTGGAACCAATAAAAAAATCTTCCTAAGATGATGCGAGGAGAGCAATATGAAAATCGATAAAGTTCTTGTTCCAGTTGATGGCTCCGAGTTTTCCCGAAAAGCTGTAGAATATGCGGCGCAGTTTGCACCAATGGTAGGTGCTTCTGTTATATTGCTAACGTGTCGTCTTGAAGTAACATCTCTGCTCAGCAAAGATTTATATGAAAAAGCTATTAATGACCTTGATGCACATGCAGAGGCGTTGCTTGAACCATATAAAGAGATTTTTGCAAAAGCGCATGTGGAAGTGACCGACGTAGTTATGGGTGGAACGCCTGAAGATACTATTTTGCAGGTCGCCAAAGGGGAAGATTGTGATATGATTATTATGGGTTCTCGCGGCTATTCAGATATTAAAGGCTTGTTCCTTGGCAGCACAACACATAGAGTACTGCAACTTGCAGAGTGTCCTGTGACTGTAATTCGTTAAGAAATAAATTTTCTGTGTTTGATGGGGAATTTTTCGTAATGAAAGATTCCCCTTTCTTGTATTTGCACGGCAACCAAGTATGATTTTGAAGTAAGGAGCCTGATATGAGCGGTAATACGTTCGGCACGCTGTTTCGCCTGAGCACTTTTGGCGAATCTCACGGTGCGGCTTTGGGCGGCACTATTGAAGGTTGCCCATCCGGTATTGCATTGACAGAGGAAGATATTCAGCGTGAGCTTGATTTACGCAAACCCGGTCAAGGCGGCTTAGCTGCCACAGCACGTAAGGAAGCAGATGCTGTACGCATCCTTTCCGGCGTGTTCGAAGGAAAGACCACCGGAACACCTATCGGGTTTATTATTGAAAACACTGACCAGCGATCACGTGACTACGGCGATATAATGGAAAAATGGCGTCCTGGGCATGCAGATTTTGGATTCGATCAAAAATATGGCTTCCGTGATTATCGGGGTGGTGGACGTTCCTCTGGTCGTGAAACAGTGAGTCGTGTTGTTGGTGGTGCTGTTGCATTGCAACTGCTTGCCACACAGGGTGTAAGCGTTAACGCATACACTGTGGAACTTGGCGGCATTAAAGCTTCTGCGCTTGATGTAGCCAAAGCACAAAAACGTCCATATTTTGCTGCGGATGATGCTGTGGTTGCAGCATGGGATGAACGGGTAAAAGCTGTAAAAGGTAATGGTGACACTTTGGGCGGTATTGTGCAGATTGAAGCTAATGGACTGCCAGCCGGACTTGGTGAACCTGTCTTCGATAAGCTTGATGCCTTGCTTGCACATGCTCTTATGAGCGTTGGCTCTGTAAAGGGCGTTGAAATAGGGCAGGGGTTTGAAGCAGCACGTATGCTGGGAAGCGAAAATAATGATGCAATGGATGCCGAAGGGTTTATGTCTAACAATTGTGGCGGTGTGCTTGGGGGTATTTCTAACGGAATGCCAATAATTGCGCGTGCGGCAATTAAGCCTATTCCGTCTATTGCAAAGAAACAGCAGACCGTCACTTGCAAGGGCGAACCTTGTTCGATGCAGATTAAGGGGCGGCATGATATTTGTGCCATTCCTCGTGTTGTTCCGGTCTTAAAGTCTATGGTTGCGTTGGTGCTGGCGGATGTGCTGCTACAGCAGAGCAAGCAATACTTTTCGCCTGTTTCCGGCGTTGTAGAACCTAGAGGGTTTGACGAATAATATAACTGTCAGTACATGAGCTACATGCAATCTACCTTACCTACCGATACTACTCCCCCGAGTGCCGCAGAACTGCATGGCACATTGGAGCGAATAGTCTTTCATAATGAAGAAAACGGCTATTCTGTGCTTAGATTTAAAACTACAGCAGGTGATAACCATACTGTTGTAGGGAATATGGCAGACCCGCAGGTCGGAAGTTCTTTGAAGCTTACTGGCGAATGGGTGGAAAATGCCAAATTTGGGCGACAGTTTAAAATTCTTACCTATGAGACAAGTCTTCCTGCTGGAGTAGTGGGCATTCGCCACTACCTCGCATCCGGTTTGATTAAAGGCGTTGGTCCTAAAACAGCAGAGCGAATCGTTGATGCGTTCGGGGAAGACACCTTTGCTATTCTGGATAATGAACCAGAACGACTCTCAGCGGTGAAAGGCATTGGAAAACGTACGGCAAAAGGTATTCAAGAAGCATGGTCAGAGCATCGAGGCATCCGTGATCTTATTATGTTTCTGCAACCGCACGGAGTTTCGACAGCATACGCCGTGCGCATATACAAGTTCTACGGAAAGCATGCCTTGAGTGTGGTGCAGGAGAACCCATATCGTCTTGCAATGGACATTAACGGTATCGGGTTTGTCACTGCCGATACTATTGCCCAGAAGATCGGGTTTGATGTGGATTCGCCGTTACGTGCGGAAGCTGGCACATTATATATGCTTACGAAAACATCAGATGAAGGGCATGTCTATTTCCCGCTTGATGGACTAGTCACAAAGACTTCAGACACGCTGAATATTCGAGCAGATCTTGTTGAAGACGCCATTGATACACTTGAGCGCGAAGAGCGTGTGGTTGTAGAAGAGTTATCCAATGGGCAGGTTGCAGTCTATCGCAGCCGGTACCATGCATATGAATCCGGCATATCGACATATATTAAGAAGATTTTAGGCTCGCCTAAAACAGTGCTCATAAAAGATCCTGATGAAACGGTTGAGGCTGTGGTAGAAAATCTTGGAATTGAGCTGGCGGAAGAGCAGCTTGAGGCTGTGCATACTGCTGTACGTACAAAAATGATGGTGCTTACCGGTGGCCCCGGTACTGGTAAGACTACTATTACAAAAGCCATTGTGCAGGCGTACAAAAAGCTTAAAGCTAAAATTTTGCTGTGTGCGCCAACGGGGCGTGCTGCAAAGCGTATGTTTGAAACAATCGGCGTAGAAGCAAAAACCATTCATCGCTTGCTGGAATATTCACCGCGTGAAGATGGTTTTCAGCGAAACGAAAATAACCCGCTTGCATGCAGCCTGATTGTTATTGATGAAGCATCCATGATGGATACGATGTTGATGTTTCATTTGCTTAAAGCAATTCCGCTGGGTGCGACTGTTATTTTTGTTGGCGACGTTCATCAGCTGCCTTCAGTGGGACCGGGGAACGTGCTGAAGGATGTGATTTCTTCAGGTGTTGTGGATGTTGCAGAGTTGCATGAAGTATTTCGACAGGCTCAGGAATCCGACATTATTACGAATGCACATAAAATTAATGCTGGTGAAGTTCCATTTCTGGAGTCATCCAAAGAGCGATTATCAGATTTCTATTTTATTCGACAAGATGAGCCTGAGCGCTGTGCAGCAATGATTGTGGATTTAGTGAAAAATCATATTCCACGCCGATTCCGTTTTGATCCGATAGATCAAATTCAGGTGCTCACGCCGATGCATAAAGGCTCTGCCGGTTCCGGTAACTTGAACCATCTGCTGCAAGAAGCATTGAACCCCCAGCCTCTTTGCTTAAAACGTGGTGACCGTGAATTTCGTCTGGATGATAAGGTCATGCAGCTTCGCAATAACTACGATAAAGACGTGTTCAATGGCGATATCGGGCGTATTTGCGTAGTTAACACAGAGGATAAAAAGCTGACGGTTCGGTTTGATGACGAAAAAAATGTTATCTATGACTTTAACGAACTTGATGAGCTTGTCCCTGCGTATGCGATTTCTATTCATAAATCGCAGGGATCAGAATATCAGGCTGTAGTTATCCCTGTGCTTACGCAGCATTATGTGCTGTTACAGCGTAATCTTATCTATACAGGTGTCACCCGAGGAAAAAAACTTGTTATCCTTGTTGGGTCGTCAAAGGCTCTAACAATGGCAATTAAAAATAATAAAATGCAGAAGCGCTTTACGTATCTTTCACAGCGTTTGAGTGAATTTTTGCAGTGATGCTGTTTAAATGGACGCAAAAATAAAGCACTAATACATTTTGTTTGTACTATAAAAGCTCACCCCCGATTGTTTTGCAGTCGGGGGATTTTTATAATTAAATTTGTTATCTTTACAAAGCGTTAAGTGCATTAATATGATAGAGCAAACGAATCTCAATTATACATTGCTTGAAGGTGTCCCGCGTTTGGCTGGGCATTAAAAAGAGCGGGAGAGTAGCGTGGCTGTATCAACAAATGTGCTGACTATGGAAGATGACCCCGTTGTACGGGAGACCATTGCAGCATATCTAATCGATGAAGGGTATAGCGTAACACAGGCAGAAAGCGGGTTGCAGGGGCTTGCATTAATTAAAGAAAAAAATATCGACGCTATCCTGCTGGATTGGCGTCTTCCTGATATTTCCGGTGGCGAGGTTCTTTCAAGGCTTGCAAAAATGAATCCTACGATTCCGGTAATCGTGGTTTCCGGTACTGATGAGGTTGAAGAAGTTATTGAGGCGTTGCAGCGTGGAGCATGGGATTATCTGCGCAAGCCGCTGAAGAACATGGATATACTTATCGAAGCAATTGTTCGAAATCTGAATAGAGCACGGATGATGAAAGAAGCTGCTCTTGAAGGTGAACATTTAAAAGAGCTTGTCCGTAGTCGTACCGAAGAATTAGAGCGTGCCAATGCGTTGCTGCGGCGCGAAGCAAAAGAGCGGCAGGAGTACGCTGCTGCATTGAAAGAAAGTGAAGCCCGCTTCCGGCAGCTGGTTGAAACTGTGCGTGAAGCGTTTTTTGTACGGAATGCCATTACAAAAGAGTTTATTTATGTAAGCCCCGCTGCAACGGAATTGTTCGGGCTTACACCGGATCAATTGGCGCTGGATTCTGGGTTGTTGCTAGAGCTATTACATCCTGATGACAGAAATGATGCTGTTGACCGGATGCTGAAAATTTATATTAACCAGACACCGGATAATTTTGAATATCGATTTATCGTCGGAAAGGTAAAAGCTCTTAAGTGGATAGGATTCCGCATTTTTCCTGTAAAAGATGCCAACGGCGTTGTGTATCGTCATGTAGGTGTTGCAGAAGATATTACAGAGCGTAAGCATGCGCATGATGCGCTATGTGCTTCTCTGCGAGAAAAAGATATTCTTTTCAAAGAGGTGCATCACCGTGTGAAGAATAATTTGCAGCTGGTTTCAAGCCTTTTGAGCCTACAGGCGCAGCGAATTTTGAACTTAGAAGACCGTGAACGCTTTCTCGATTCTCAACGGCGCATACAATCAATGACACTGGTGCATGAAGAGTTGTACCGGACTGATGATCTTTCGTGTATCGACTTTAGTTACTATGTTGAACAATTGGCACGACGGATTGAGCAAGCTTTTTTAGCGACGGTGCCAGTTGATCTCGAAATGAATTTAGAAAAAATTTATTTGTCTGTAGATACAGCAATGCCGTGCGGGCTTATTTTGAATGAACTTATTTCTAACGTGTACAAACACGCTTTTATTGGAAAAGAACGTGGACGCCTGTTCCTTTCCACAGGATTGCAGGACGGTCAGCTTATCTTAAAAGTGGTTGATGATGGCGTTGGGTTCCCAAAAGATTTTGATATTGCCCAGTCCGATTCTCTCGGAATGCAGGTTGTGAATGAGCTGGTAGAGCAGCTTTCCGCGAAACTTACGATTTCTGTTGATAATGGAACAGAATTCAAACTTTCATTTTCAGATGCAAGTCTGTGTCTGTTACCTTAGAGTTTTTAGCACATTCAGAAGGAGTGTATCTTCAGCAAGATGCACTCCTTTTTTGCATTCAAGCTCTGTAAACCGGCGTACGGTAGTTTGTTTCGGTAACGTCGGATGATATGCAATAAAGGGTACTGCACCTTGTGCGTGAGCTTTGGTCGTCGCAGGGGTAAGATGATCTGCCGTTACTGCAATACATGCTTCCGGCATCTCGCGTAGCAACACAGGCAGCAATTCAGCATCAATTCTTTCTATGGCGCTACGTTTTCCTTTTGCATCGCCTATGTGCCCGTAATGGTCAGGTGCGTCTACGTGAATAAACGCAATGGTATTTTCTGGTGCCTGTAAGTAAGAGATAGCAGCATAGGCTTTTTTTGCCAGATCAGTGTCAGGCAGTCCCGTGAAAGAAGTATCTTTGATAACATCCAAGCCTGCCATATGTCCCAGACCGTGCAGCAGAGGGGTTCCGGAGATGATGCAGCCATTTGTGCCGTGCTTATCGGGAAAGTTCGGCAATGAGTAAGGGCTGCCTTGCCCCCATAGCCACATGCAATTGGTTTTATCTGTACATTGAGAAAGAACTTTTGGAGCCGTCTTAATAACTTGTTGGAGTTGCTCAGGGTATTGTGCAACTTGGGCTTGAAGAGGCGTTTGCTGCAACATATGCGGTCCACATGTTTGCAATTCGGGCAGTTTCTTATTTCGCAGTATTTCGTTGTGCGCTTTTAGTTGAGCATGCCCATCTTTTTGGAGCAGCAGGAGGCGATAGCTTTTATTTGCAACGACAGTGATATTGCCATGATGTGCAAAGGCGTTGTTGAGAGCTGCAACAATGTTTTGCGCTTCTTCTGACGTTATGGACGAGGCGCACGGCGTGGTAATCAAATCATTTTCTGTGCAGCATAGCGTAACACGCCAGATAAGATCATCTGAACATGCTGAAATTCCTAATGCCTGTGCCTCAATCGGGGCGCGTCCTTGATGATATATGGTAGGATTATAGCCGAGTAACGACATGTTACCTACATCAGAATCGGGACTGAAGCCTACTGGGATTGTATAGCAAAGACCCGCCACACTGTGGCGGGTCATGATGTCTAGAACAGGTGTGTTTGCACGTTCTAAAGGGGTACCTTCAGGACATAGCGAGGGGGCATCGGCTGCACCATCTGCTATGCACACAATAATCTTATGCATTCTTATAGAATCCGGTAGAAAACAGGCTCTTCAAGTACGAGACCTTTTTCTTTCATTCCCTCTACAGCTTTGTGGACAGCTTCGGCACGTGCTTCATGGGTAAGGAATACCACTGAAGCCGTAGTTTCTGTGCCGTCTTTCTGTATTGCCTGTGCAATAGAGATATCTTCTTCGGCAAGAGTACCTGCAAGATCACGCAGAACGCCAGGAACATCTTTCACCATTACACGGAAGTAGTATTTAGATGTTGCATCTTCTGGTGCAAGAATATCGGCTCGTGGCGGAACTTGTTCAACGTACCCTGTATTATTCGGGTTTGCATCGCGTGCAATGGTGAGAATATCACCCATTACAGCACTTGCGGTTGCAAGATCGCCAGCTCCCTGACCATGCATAAAGATAGGACCACATGCGTTGCCTTCGAGACGAACCGCATTATATGCGCCGCCTACACGGGCAATGAGCAGGGTGTGGTGTACCAGCATAGGGAACACACCAGCCTCAATTTTACCATCAACGTTACGCACTTGACCAAGCAGTTTTACACGGTAGCCAAACTCGCGGGCGAATTCGATATCCTTAGGATGAATTTTAGAAACACCAACGACCGGCAATTCGGTGAACGGGTATTCTACACCAAAAGCAAGGCGGGTAAGCAGACATAATTTATGCGCTGCATCAAAGCCCTCGATATCTAACGTCGGGTCTGCTTCTGCGAAGCCAAGTTCCTGAGCTGCTTTTAATGCGGTATCGAAATCAAGCTTCTTGGTAGTCATTTCGGACAGAATATAGTTTGCTGTGCCGTTAAGAATACCAACAAGGCTTTGTACCTGATTGCCCGCAAGGTTTTGCTTTAAGCTGTCCAAAATAGGAATAGCGCCACAAACGCTTGCTTCGTATGTAAGGTGCACATTGTGTTCTTGTGCAAGGGCAAAAAGATCGTGCCCGTCTTCAGCAAGCAGAGCTTTGTTAGCAGTTACAATGTGCTTACCTGCTTTAATTGCTTTGGTGATGAGCGATTTAGCTGCATCAAGCCCGCCAATAAGCTCAACAAGAACATCCACTTCAGGGTCTTCAACAAGGATTGCAGGATCGTCTGTCAATACAGTTCCTTCAGGAAGTTCTGCTGCACGGGATTTGGATACATCACGTACGAGAACAGACTTTACAACAATCTCTCTTCCGGTACGGGCAACAAGAGAGTCACGGTTTTCTTTAATAACTTTCAGAAGACCACTGCCAACGGTACCGAAACCGGCAATGGCTAGAACGAGGGGCTTATTCCTTGGCACAAATACATCCTTCTTTCTGGAAAAACTTTTTAATTCCACGACATGCTTGATTTATACGGTGTTCGTTTTCAATAAGTGAGAAGCGAACATAATCGTCCCCAAAGTGCCCGAAACCAAGTCCCGGCGAAACTGCAACCTTAGCTTCAAGCAGCAGTTTTTTAGCAAATTCAACTGATCCCATTTTTTTGAATGGTTCAGGAATTTCTGCCCAAACAAACATGGTGGCTTTTGGGGATGGAACGTTCCATCCTGCACGTTCGAGACCATCAATTAATGCGTCGCGGCGTTTTTGGTATGTGTCGACAATTTCCTGCACACAATCATCAGGACCATTTAATGCAACAGTCGCAGCAATCTGAATTGGCTGGAAGATACCATAATCAAGATATGACTTAATTCTAGTAAGGGCATGAACCAGCTTTTTGTTACCAGCACAAAAGCCTACTCGCCAGCCAGCCATAGAGTAGCTTTTTGACATGGAGTAAAATTCTACACCTACATCTTTTGCTCCTTCTGCCTGAAGGAAGCTTGGTGGAACATATCCGTCAAAAGCTAAGTCTGCGTATGCCATGTCATGGATAACATACACATTATGTTTTTTAGCCCAGTCTACAACTTTCTGGAAAAATTCAGGAGTAGCCAGCTCAGTTGTCGGGTTGTGTGGATAGCTGAGCATCAGCACTTTTGGCTGCGGCCATGTTTGCTGTGTAGCAGTTGTCAAATCCTCAAAAAAATCTCGTCCCTTTCCTATCGGAATCCTGCGAACATCCGCACCAGCGATAATAGCGGCGTATGTATGGATAGGGTAGGTAGGGTCTGGAGCAAAAACTACATCACCCGGTGAGAGCATGGCAAGGGCGAGATGCGCAAGACCTTCCTTGGCACCCATGGTTGCGATAGCTTCACTATCGGGGTCGAGGTAGACGTCATATTTTCTTTGATACCAGTCACAAATAGCTTTACGCAAGTTCGGAATGCCCTTGGAAGCTGAGTAACGATGGTTAACGCCTTTTTGTGCCGCCTCGGTAAGTTTATCCACAATGTGGTCAGGAGTAGGGAGGTCGGGGTTTCCCATACCCATATCGATGACGTCAATGTTTTGGTGTCGCAGTTCCATTTTTAAATCATTAACAACTGCGAATACATAGGGTGGAAGTCGGTCGATTCTTGGGAATTCATTCATAGCGTATACATCCTCTGGCATATTCATTTTTAACCCAGAGTACATATAGTGGCTGCACCTGTAAAGTCAGTAGCGACAGTAACTTTGAGAGGAAAGGTGTTTTTTGATGATTTTATCATCAGAAAATTGGGGAAAAAGTGAAAAAAATATCAAAAAAATAAAACGAAAAATGTAAAAAAATAAAAAAGAACCGGCAGCAGCCCCGATGATGCTACCGGTTCAGGGAATTACCACAGGTATTCATAATCTAATGAATGAGTGGTAAGGAGGTCGAGTTATTGGTCATATAGCTCTTTTTTGAGCCATTTTTTGATTTCCGGTGTAGGTTTGAACAATCCTTTCAGGTCGCCATATTCGGCGAGGAAAGTATTTGCGACACGTGCAGGTAATGGTACTTCAATAAGATCAATTGCTGCTTCGGAATTTCTGCGTACGAGCCGAACAACAGGTTGGTCGCCCCATGTGTCTACTACAAAATATGTTGAGTAATCTGACTTTGACCGTACAGGTGGATACTCTGCATGCCAGTCGTTGTTCCCCCACTCAAGGTACATAGTCACTGCGTGTTCGGGACTCATGTTCCAGTCAATTTGTAAATCGCTGAATTGTGCAAGGTTACTCATTGTTCCTCCAATATAGTCAATGGCTATATGTACAGTCCTATTCAGTCTCTGATGAATGGCGGGGAGAACTGCCACACTCTCCCCACCACGGTTCTGTCTGTGAAGGTAGGAATGTTTGTATCTGTTGACTTAATAGTAACTATTACTACTTAAGAGTCAAGCATAAAATTAGGGAAAAATGAAATTTGTTTGAAATTCGAGTTTCTGTTGGGCAGCAACCCTTGTAAAAATGAGGATTTCGAAAGACTGACTTAGCTAAAAAAAAGATTAAAAAACAAAAGAAAAGGTTGCAGATAGGGCAGGGAAATGTCGAAGTAGTATGATATATCATCTTGTCTTGTTTCTGAAACGGATACAGAAATCTACTTTGAAGAGCAGTCTATAATACATATAAAATAATGCACTTTTCGATTTTGCTGGGCTACATAGAAATGTAAAGAACCCAATGTGAGCGTTACGGTATTGCAGAGCACTACGTTGGTTTGTTGCATAAATGCGCTGCTAACGGCTACGTTAAATAGGTATATCTAGAATGCGTAACGCGACATTTTATAGAAAATGATTACATATGCTGCAACGTAGTGTTGTGATTAGGGCATGTTTTTGCATCGCAAAGCGTATGCGCATAGCAATATTGGGTGCAGTAGTTTCTGCGTATCTTTATTGAGATATGATATTGCTCCCTACTGGCAGTGTACTATTGCTGGCTAGTGCATAGAAAGGAAAGATAAGCACCACAAGGATGTGATGATACATAGCGTTTTAAAGAGAATGTAATTTTCCGTTACCGTTATATCGGTTTTGGTGTGGTATTAGGTACATGATGGAGACATACAAATCAGTGCAAACTGAATGGTCAAACAGTATTAAAAGCTTGACCTAGTATTGGTTTTATGTGTTTATAGCGTCGCTGGAGAAGTCCTCTATCTCTTGGATGTTGCTTTGTGGGTCGAAGCGCATCGTTTAGGTTGAGGCAATGAGTACGCTCCCACCGTGAGAGGTGGCCATCATGCTGATTGCTGAATCCTATAGAGTCCGACGGAGGTTGTCATGAAACCAGTGAAATTCGCAAAGCCTGAACTGTTTGCAGATCACTTTTTTGATACTGCTGAAACTTTAGGCGTTAAGTTCACCCAGTCCGGTAACATCATTACCAATGGGGGAAAGAACATTTCTAAGGGCAAGGTTGCCGCCATTTATCGCCGGTATGGTGATGAATGTCATGTTTGCCCGAGCTGTGAATTCAAAAGTGACTCTGTAGGACTTAAGCACTTTCGGATGATTGCAGAGAAGGCTTTGGGCTAGAATCCTTCTTTTGCTTAAATGATTTTGTAGCATGACTGGTGTCCGCCGCTGCCCCCGTAGCGGCGGACTTTTTTGTCCTCTTCACACTTCCTTCTGAAATCATTGAATAAGAAGCGATATTGGTACAACCAATTTGGGTTGGCTTATAGATTTACGCGCATTGTATTTTGCGCTTGGATTTCACTTATTGATTTAATTGCTTGTATTGATTGAGGAAAAATGTGTGTATTAGGTGTTGTTTGCGAAAGATATAAAAAAAGACAGCAAATATTGTTCAGGTACATGGACGTAAAAATGGAGGCTGTGTAGGTTGTCTTTACTTGTTGTGGCAACTGATACGGCAAGTCTCTTCCTTTGTATAAGGAAATTGTGTTGTCTTAGGTGCTCTTGACTTTTTAAAAGGCAGGTGCGCCAACTCTTAAAAAAAGACCGGCATCTTTTTTTAAGAGATGTGATCTGTTGGTAGTGCTTCAGGTCTTGGGAGAGATTTTTGGCGAAAGATTCTCCCCCTTTTATTGCAGTTTTATCTGCGCACCGATTTGGCAATCGGTTGAAAAAAATCGGCGCTTCACAATGGCATGTGAAGCGCCGTTTTTTTTGATCCCCCCTGAGCAACACAGGGGCATAAATCTAACAGGCGGCAAGCAAAGCCTGCCGCCTGAGTATATCTAGATTTTTTTAATTTCTGAGTACCAGCTACCTGCTTTTTCCAGAATATCGTTAATTCGGGAAACCATAGCATGCGGGTCTTTTAAGTAGCCTTCCAACAATAAGGAAGACTCAAAAAGCTGCTCGACAGTTTCTGTAACCAGCGCATCATCTTTGTCAGACTTATAAATACGGAGCAGATTGCGTACGATAGGGTGGTCTGCATTCAACTCGAATACTTTTTGTGGAATAGACTCATCCTGATTCATCATGCGCATGATCTTTTCCATAGAAGAAGTCGCGCCATCCGGGCTGCTGAGTATCGCAGGTGAACCGGAGAGACGTTCAGATAAGCGCACGTCAGTTACTTTATCGCCAAGCAATTCTTTAATGTGTGCGAGAAGGTCACTTAATGTTGCGGTTTCTTCTTCAGAAAGCTCTTCAGCTTTTTCTTTTTTCACAACATCACTGAAATCTTTCAAGCTATCCGGATTTACAGTTTCCGCTGCAACCAAGTCAAATTCACCAAACTTGCCAAGGTTATCCATAACAAACTCGTCCACAGGTTCGTACAGGAAGAGAACTTCAAGCCCTTTGCGTGTGAAGAGTTCAAGATGCGGGTTCAGGCGTGCTGCTTCGCGGCTGGTGGCAGAAATATAGTAAATAGCTTTCTGATTTTCTTTCGCACGTTCGATGTATTCATCCAAAGATGTCAGCTCGTCCGCAGTTTCATGAGTTGAAGTATTGAAGCGGAGCAGCTTTGCAAAGCGGTCACGGTTTGCAAAATCGCTGTAACCGAGGCGGAATACTTTACCATGCACGTTCCAGAATTCTTTGTAAGCATCGGCATCATTTTTAGCCATACGCTCAAGGTGAGAAAGAATCTGCTTGGTAACTGTCTGGTTTATTTTGCGGATAAGAATGTTTTCCTGCAAGGTTTCGCGGGAAATATTCAATGGAAGATCTTCTGTATCAACAACACCTTTTACGAAAGAAAGGTAATCCGGCAGCAAGTCTTTGCATTCGCGCTGAATGAGTACGCGGCGAACGTACAGGTCAAGACCGTAATCGTCACGCCCGATGCTGCTTAAATCGCGTCCGAAAGTTGGGATAAAGGCAAGGCTTGTAAACTGCACAGGTGCATCAACTGCGCTGTGAACTGTTGCAAGTGGTTCTTTATCGTCAAAGGTAAGGTAGTTATAAAATTCTTTGTACTGCTCTTTGGAGATAGAACTTTTAGGTTCGCGCCACAGAGCGGGAGTTGTGTTCTGATGTTCGCCATCAAGGTAGATAGGGAACGGAATGAAGCTGGAATGCTGTTTAAGCGCGCTTTGCAGACGGAATTTTTCAAGAAATTCTTTTGCGTCTTCTTTAACGTGGATAGTGATAACTGTACCGCGTTCCGGTGCATCTTCAGCCGGAGTAATTTCAAAAGCGCCGAGTCCGTCAGATTTCCATGTGAAAGCTTCGGAGCCTGCTTTGTAGCTGCGAGTGGTAACAGTAACATTTTCAGAAATCATGAATACTGAGTAGAACCCTACACCGAAGCGACCGATAATATTGCTTGCAGAATCTTTGCTTTCTGCCAGCTCTGCAAGAAAACGCTCAGAGCCGGAGCGGGCAATTGTACCAAGGTTATCCACAAGGTCTTCTTTGCTCATGCCGATACCGGTGTCGGTAACGGTAATGATGCTCGCGTCTTTATCAATATCAACTTTAATGGAAGGTTCTAGCTCCGGTGCGGTGATTTCTTCACCTTTTGCTTCTGCAAAGCGAAGTTTATCAAGTGCATCAGATGCGTTGGAAACGAGTTCGCGCAGGAAAATTTCACGGTTGGTGTAGAGAGAATGGGTAATGATATGAAGAAGTTTTCTAACTTCAGTCTTAAATTCATATGATTGTGACATACGAAGAAGCTCCTATGAAATCCAAAAGATTAAACAACAATTACGGCAATAATAAATCGGAATTATCAGAGGTCAAGACTCATTAAAAAAAAGTTCGTGTATGTGGCTTGTCTGTGGGATTATCGATAACAATTTGAAATCGACGTAATGTTTTTTCCTCGCTATACTTAAAAACACACCTTAGCATTCATCCCTATGATTATTGAGCACAGAAAAGGAGCAATCATGAGTAAGCACACAGCTACTGCGGGCAGTAAGCCTGTTACTTCGTTAGATATTCGTCAGAGTAAGGGAAATCGTAAACTTACCATGCTGACAGCATATGATTACTCTTCTGCAACGCTTGTTGATGAATGCGAAATCGATATGATTCTTGTTGGTGATTCACTAGGCATGGTTATGTTGGGACGTGATGATACCATAAGCGTAACTGTTGATGAAATGGTGCATCATACAAAAGCCGTTGTACGTGGGGCTAACCGCGCGCTCGTTGTCGCAGACATGCCGTTTATGTCTTACGAAACGGGTGTCGAAGATGCTATGCACAATGCAGCGCGGTTGTTTCAGGAAGGCGGCGCACGCGCTGTAAAACTTGAAGGTGGTCATACAGTAGTCCCGCAGGTGAAAGCTCTTGTAAGTGCGGGTATTCCAGTGGTGGGACATATAGGATTAACACCTCAGCGTGTGGCGAGTCTTGGCGGATTTAAAGTTCAGGGGAAAACTGCTGAGGCTGCAACGTCGCTTCTTGAAGAAGCAAAAGCACTTGAAGAGGCTGGTGTCTTTTGTCTTGTATTGGAAGCTATCCCTGCACCAATCGCAGCACGTATTACGCAAGAAATTTCAATTCCAACTATTGGCATCGGCGCTGGCGCAGAGTGTGACGGGCAGGTTCTCGTATTTCATGATCTTCTTGGGCTGTTTGATCGCTTTGTGCCCAAGTTTGTAAAACAGTATGCTAACTTACGCGAAATTGCCGCATCCGCCATCAGTGATTATAAGCGAGAAGTAGAAGCCGGTAGCTTCCCTGCTAAAGAACATTCATTTGCTATGCCTGAGCATGAGAAAGAAAAATTTGAAAAGTAGCAAGTTACAGCGGTATTAACTGTGGCGCTCTTTGCCATATATTACACGTAAAAAAAGAACATAAGAGAGCTGCCCTTCACACAGAAGGGCAGCTCTCTTTTTTGCTACAAATATTGTTTTAACGATTTTGAAAGGACATGTTCATGCGGCTACTAAACGACTCAATCAACAAGGGGGCGTTGCTAATGAAAGTTTTTGGAGATTTTTAAGACCCTTTTGCAAAAGGTTCTTAAAGTCCCGCTGACAAGCGCCGTCGGAGACACCACATGCTCTCATTAATACGCAGGTTGGTATTCAAGAAATTCTGAAAGCTTGTACCCAGAGTATTCTTCGCAATTGTTGCCGAAGCACTCAGATGCATTGAGCACGGTTGCGGTGAGTATTTTGCGCGGTTGAACATCGCGGATGAGCAACAGCCGTGTAGAGGTTTCCGGCTGCACTAGGGATTTAAATGAATAGAGCACAAGCCAATCGGTGCTGCCGGTATTATCCCAATCGAGGACTGCGAGGAGCGTCAGGGTTTCTTTGCTGAACTCGCTTGAAATAATAAGCTCTGTTTCTTTGTGAACAGCGGTTTGTCCTGCTGAAGGCATGGCAGAATATGTTGTTCCGTCTACAGGAAGGCTATGCTGTGCTCCTGTCCAAAGAAAATTCAGCGAAAGATTGTTGTAGGCAATTTTGCTGAAATACTTTGGTGAATTGTAGCTGTTGCTTGCTTTGGATGGCTCATAATATGTAACGTCTGATGGTAATTTGTCTTGCAGCTCTTGCGGTAAGCTTTGTGTTGCAGAAAAATACCGAGGACTCACTAGCATTGCAGGGTCGCCAAAAAAAGATGTGTTACGGATACAACCTGTGCTTAAGGCGACAAAAAGGGCAAAAAGAATACAGAGGGTAGAATTATGTCGGAGCATGAATTCCTCGTTTAGTCAGCTGATTTGCATTTGAAACGAATGCGTAATCGTCCGTTTTCAAAGTCGTAAGAGTTAATGGTAAATTCACCAATTTCCGATGTGTTTTGTACATGTTCGCCAATGCAGGGACAACTGTCGTAATCACCTACATGGACTATGCGGATTGTCGTAATATCATCGGAAGGAAGCCGTGAAAGATTGTACTGCTTTTTCGCTTGTTCCAGCGGCATTATTTCTTCTGTTACCTCAAGGTTACGTCGAAGCTGGGTATTTACGGTAGACTGGAGTGTTTCGGCTTCTTCATCGGTAATAGGGCGGTCAAATGTGTAATCACATTTAGACTTTTTTGTGTTGATGTGTGCAGAGTAACAACGGTCACAGCCAAACATGGCAACCATAGTTCCATTGAGAATGTGTTCAGCTGTATGCATATGAGGGACGTAGCTTTTAGCCATGATGACTCTTCTTTCTTTTGAGTGAAAAACTTGTGCCTAAGAAAGACATGTACATCAAATTTAGCTGATAAAAAAGCCGCACAACGTGCGGCTTTTTGTTGCAGTTTTAGCGGCTTGCTTGCGAGTCCATTGTGCCTGCAAGATCAAGCAATCTGTCTTGAATAGTCATCATGACTTGTTTCGGGTTGGAAATGTCTTTGCTTCTGCGGAAGACCCATGAGGCGATGTATAAATTGGTTTCGTCATCTTGGTCTTTTGCCCACTTGAATTTACGGATCATGTTTGCAAGGGCGGCTTTGTATTCTTCACGAGAACGAATTGCTTCCTCGTAGGCAGTGCCTTCAGCTTGCATTTTCCGTTTTGCTGCATCTGTAACAGATGGAGTTGAATTCATTTCTTTAGAAACCTGATAGTCATGCAACGCGGACTGGAAGCGTAAGTTTGCTGCAATGGCGTCACGTTCTGACTGGAGCCATACCCCGATATCGGACATGGCAGAATCTACTTTTGCACAGCTTTTGATGACACCTGCTGTGGCACGGATTCTTTGTGCTGCTAGGCGGTAGAAGTCGTTACGTTCTTCTGCTGTCAGAGTGCGCTCTGTGCCAGCAATTGTCCGCGTTGTGTTAGTAAGCTCTGTGTCGATGGCATCAACAAAACGTTGTTTGTACAACATGTACAGCGCGTTAATCATAGTCGGACGCAATGCATAGCGCATAACTGATCTTCTGCCGATGGCAAGATCATCACCTTTCCATGAAAGTCCTGTCATTTCGATGCCGTAGTGCACATTAATGACTTTTGCATCAAGCATGAGCTTTGCGCTTTTTGATGCAGCAGGGTGGCTTCCTTTTGGCTTGTAGGCAGTGACGATCAGTTTGGATAAATCTGAAATGAATGAAGGCTGAATGACAGTATCTTCAGTCACTTTTTTAATGACAGGTGTAATTGGTGTGTTTGGTTTTGCTGTATTTGTAGCGCTTGGTGCAACCGCAACGGCTCCATTGTCGGTTTCAATACCGGCTTCAGTGGTTCCTGATTCAGTGGTTGGAACTTGCTCTGTAGCGGTGTGAAGCGGAATGCGCACTTGGTTTGTTACTTCGCCTTCTGGCGCAAGCTGCGTTTCTGTCTCAACAATTTCGGGTTCAAATGTCCACAGACCTGTGAGAACTATTGCGAGAATGACAAGCGCAACCCAAAGTGCTCGCTTGAGTGTTGTATTTTGTTTTTTTGGCGCTTCGTTATTGGACATGATGTCCCCCCTTGGGAATCATTAGCTTAGTTATCCCCGAAAAAAGTTCACCCTGTTAATCTATATAATGAGAGTGTCGTGGGTGCATGGCTTACTGCCATACCGTTAGCTCAGAGTATGGCACATTCAGCCTAGGTAGCATTAAGGTGTACCGTTGTGAAGTCTTATTCTGTTGCCTGTCGAAAGGCAAGCTGTTGTAACGTGCCGGAATTATGGAAAAGAGCTTTTTGTGGCTGTATCGATAAACCTGTAACAATAGGTGAAGCTACAATTTTTATCTATTTTATGGAGGATGTTACTTTTCTGCGGCGGCAAGGGTGTTTTTTTGCGCTGCTGGTAGAATTTTTGCAATAATTATTACTGCACCAATAATAAGCACTCCTCCTATGTATGCAGAAACAGTAAGCTTTTCATCCCACCAGAAATAAGCAAGAACAGATGCCACAACAGGTTCGATATTCGCAATAATAGCCGCTTGTGTCGCTTCCAATCGTTTTAGTCCGGCGCAGTATGCGTAGTAGGCAAGGTAGGTGCAAAGAAAAGCCAGAGCCACTATGACAACAAGTTTAATTGGTGAGTATGCTGAAAAAGTTACCCACGGAAGCAAGCTAATGGCACCGGCGGGAAGACACCATGCATAGAGCGTTGCCGGAGCATAATTTTTTAGAAATGTTTTTCCGAAGATGTAATGAAGTGAGTAAGTAAAACCAGATAGAAGCCCAAAGAACAATCCTGTGAGTGGGAGAGACATCTCTGAACTTTGTCCGCTGAAGCAAACCAGTGCAGTACCGGTAAGTGCTATACAAAGTGCAGCGATTTTAGCTGGTGATAGTAATTCCTTAAAAAGAATTCGGGAAAAAATAGCGACCCATATCGGGGCTGTATACAAAAGAATAGAGGATATTGCCGCCCCTGCGTGTTTGATAGCCATTTGGTAGGAGCCGAAAAAGACCGAAATTCCGAGCACGCCGAAAATGAAAAATACGGGGATGTCCTTTCGTTTTACTGCAAGAGTTTTATGCTTAGCAGAGTGCAGAATAAAAAAGAAAGCCCCAAGAGAAGCACGCCAGAACGCAAGCTCATGAGGAGTTATTCCATCTTGCAGACCATATTTTGAGATAGGTCCGAGCAAACCCCACAGTGTAGCTGCTGTCAGTATTTGTAAGTATCCAAGATATTTGTTCATATACTTTTCTCCCGCGATCCATATGTAGCACGGAAAAAGCATTTCAGTAACTGCTTTATGGAATGAGTACCTAACGTGTTTAATTGATTTATTTATTCTGTTGTGTGACAACGTGCAACCAGCCGTTATTGCACGCGGCTTGGTAATATGCGGTGTTGTATGTGTGGTACACCCGCTCTGAGTCTTATTAAACGGGAATCAAATAGCATGCGAAAAATAAGGGTGAGTATATGGATAAGCGCTTGGCTGACGCTTGTTCCGATGACGGCTTCGTTTGCTGCACCATGCTACTGGAACAGTGGGACAATGCTGTTTTCCGGTGATGCGGTTGGGCAGGCGTTGTGCCTTACTCCGACTGTTGGAGCTAACGGCGGTGTCGGCGGAATAGATGAAGGGTTGCCGTCAACGCTGGATGAACTTGTAGGGCGCGAGTTTGATTTTTCACGAGATGCAATCGAAGCATATGTGGCTGCACATGGCTTGCGTGAGAATGAGGTGGGTGGTGCTTTGGGGCTTCGAGTGTCGCGTGCTCGAGGTGAGCCCGCCGTGTATTTTGTTGTGCATGACTCGAATGGACCTGACTTTGGTTCCAGACGGTTCTCACCGGACATAAATGTGTCAGCGCGGATAAATGATCTACATCAATTTGGTCGACGCTGGCATGTCCTCATCGGGCGTAATGGAGAGTCTGCAACGCTCATAGATTTTTTTAGTCCGCTACGGTCTACATATTTTGAAACTCGCGGATCTGCTGCTCAAAAAAAAGGACGTTTTTTACATGTTGGGCTGCTTCAGCCTATACGTACGTATGTAAAAGATACTGTAAAAAAACAGAATGCTCTTATTCCTCAGCCTGCGTATACTAACGACCAGTATCGAAGGCTTGCACAGGTGTATGTGATTGCTTCATTCAGGGCGGAGCGTTGGTTGATCCCTGCTTTTGCTGCACAGTTGAACAAGTGTGCGCAAGCTCCTGTTTTTCTGGGGGGACCAAAAGGGTTTGATTTGGCAAAATGGGCAAAGGCGTTACGGTCTGTATATCGCGAAATATATTCGAGCAAATAGGCATAGCCACTTTTTAAAGCATTTTCATAGCGCACGTACGTTGGTAGGTGTGTTATGAAAATGCTTTTTTTGTGTCAACTGGTGGAATTCGATGCATTACATTGTAATTACATAGAGTATAGACAGTATTTAATGTGTGTAGATAGTTTCTATGTCTTAGTTTGGAATGTAATATTAGAATATATTTGTTATTTACTATTTTATTTGTGCGATAATAAGAAAAAGACACTATCTTTTTTTGTTTTTGCAGTTAAATATAGAAAAAGATTGAGAGCAGATGAAACATGAAATTAAATTTACTGTAAAAATTGAATTGGGAAATATAGTGACTTTAAAAAAGCGTACAACGCTATGATACAACAATTGCTTTAAAGCGTACTTTGCAGAAGCAAGTAATTATCTTCTATATTTTTGATTGTTGAGGGGAAAAAGAGCCTCCGTACTCTCCATACTTTGGTATCGCAACCAGACGAATACCAGTTTATCAGGGGGCTGTATGTAGCCGGAGCATAGTCCGGTACAGTTGAGGGCAACGTGTGCGGTATGACCACATACACTGGGCGGTTCTGCAAAATGCGGAGCCGCCCTTGGTGTGTGCTGTAAAGTGATAAATAAAAGTAGATGTTGTAATTGAAGTATGCATTACAACAGGTTATTACAGCATGATGAGTCTCATTACTGTAGAGAAAAAATCTTCGTCCACTCTGCGGCTAGTCCCATCAGCAGAGCAACAGACTGCTGTGGGAGCATTGGTAGGGTGCGCAATTTGTCTGGGGTTCATCGGCGTGTTGATGGATGGAATTACGCTGGTGCGCTTTGCCGTGCTATATTTATGTTTCATTTTTCTGACTGTAGGAATGATCTTGAGGAGACAGCAGCGGATTGTGGAAATAAGCATGGAAGATGGCTGTATATACTTTCTAGGTAGACGCAAATCGGATGTGTATTCAATTCCTTTCGGTATGATTACTGCGCTCCGGCTTACAAGGCGTAGTGCTCAGGGCGAACTGTTCGTGCCGGATGGTGCTGCACGGGAGAAAAGCTATAGTCGGTATCCGTTTCATTTAGATGTAATGCTCCGCGATTCTGGGTATGAAACGCTTGATCGATCTGTATTAGGACCCGATCTTGCTGCAATAGCACTGGAAATTGCAGAAATGACGGGGTTTGCTATTGAGGATCAGGCAGAGGTGGGGTTTTCTCGTTCTGCACGTACTGCATATCCACCCGTCATTCCCAGTTTGGAAAGGGACGTTTCGGAGCATCCCGCTCTGCACTCATTCTCATTGGATGGAAAAAAAGGGTTTGCATGGTCACTTTCTCCCGGTGGACTCTATGTGCTTCTCATGTTTTTTGCTACGGTCGGGCTGGTATATGGTGGGTACTACGGTGTCGTAAAAGGTATTTTGGGTGATGGGAATGTATGGGCAGGCGCTGTAGTACTCGTGAGCTGTGTCTTTTTTGCTTCTGTTATTTTTCGTAGGCTTGTCCGTGCTCTCGGAGGAAAAGGCTTTGTTGTGTGGGACGATGAAAGTGTCCGGTTCGGAGCATTGCTTTTCGGAAAGGAATATTCCTCTGTTTTACTGGAACTACGGGATGTCAAAATTATTCGTATTGCGGTTCCTAGAGTAGGGGAAGGGTATATTGAAGTAGTGCAAAAATCAGGCACCGTTTTTAAGACACTTGATGTTGTCTCTCCTTTAGCACCACTTACTACAGGGGATTTGCATTGGCTCAGTCGTTACATGCGGCAACAGACTTCTGTAACTGCGTTTTTGTAACGGGTAGTACCGGACAAATGTATTTTTTATTAAAGGAATTTCATAAGGGTGGTATATATACTTGGTGCGCTTGCTGATTGGCTATGCTTGAAACTAGGAATCATCTGTAATTTATACGTACTGTTACGTAAGGCGTTATGCTCTGCGTTGAGAGGTTGTCAGCCTGAAAGAGTATCGCCGCAATATTCGAAATTGCTTGTAAAAGCGAACGCTCTTAGATAGGTAACTAAGTACGAAGCACCTGTTTTTGCACAGTGTGTCTTGCAGATATTTTAGCGCAAGGCGCACAGTTTATTTAATCCAACACTGAGAGGTCTCACAATGGCGAATCCTTCAGAACATATTCTGTATAGCGGTGGTGCACGAGGCACGGAAGCATACTTTGGTGAACTTGCAGAAAAGTACGGGCTTCAAGAAGTTAACTATAGCTTTGATGGTCATAAACTCGAGCGTTCCCGAGGGCTACGAGTTTTAACCGCAGACGAATTGGCTTTGAAAGACGTAAGTCTTACCTATGTATCCCGCTTGATGAGTCGTTCCTACTCTGTTGCGCCGTTGTTCCGTAAAGTACTTCAGTCTATCTGCTGGCAGGTTTCCAGCGGACATGAAGTCTATGTAGTCGGTGTTATTCAGGACGATAATACAGTTAAAGGTGGTACAGGCTGGGGCGCTGAATTTGCTAAAATTTGCAACAAGCCATTGTACGTTTTTGGTCAGGCTAAAAATGCTTGGTTCCGCTGGGAAAAAAATGAATGGCTTGAAGTTGACACCCCGACTATTTCGCACCGTCACTTTACTGCAACCGGTACTCGCTTCTTAGAAGAGAATGGAAAAAAAGCAATTCAAGAGCTTTTTGAAAAATCTTTCGGATAAAAAACAAATGTTCAATGTTGCGGGAGCGTTGCTCCCGCTTTTTTTTGTGGCTGCGTAGTAGTGTGTATTTCTAATGTGTAACGTTGTGCAGCTGTCATTTTTTCTTCTTTACTGTGGTATCGCAAAAAATCTGTTTCGACGTAGCATTGCGGCGTTTTTAACAAAGTTTTTACTTTTGCCTTGTAAGGGTGGAAAGTTGCAACAAGTCCAATTTGTTACAAATTAGAAGTGCCTTATTAAAATGGGCAGCCAAAAAAGGAAATAGCTGTGTACACCGATGATAGTAGCAGAACAGGCGCAATTGCTGCTGTTTGTGCTTTCGTTTTTTGGGGGATGGCACCTGTATATTGGAAACAGGTTGCACATGTCCCTGCATTTGAAGTGTTGTGCCACAGGATTTTGTGGTCTCTTTTTTTTGTAGGAGCTTTGCTGACGTTCCGCTCTGGTTGGGGAACCTTCAAAGCTATTTTTTCTTCTAAAAAAACAATGTTTCTTCTTACCCTTAGCGGGCTTTTAGTTGGTGCTAACTGGGGGCTGTATATCTGGGCTGTAAACAGTGATATGGTACTGCAAACGAGCCTTGGATACTATATTACGCCGCTTGTGAGTATGCTTTTAGGTGTGGGTGTTTTTAAAGATACAATTCGCCCTATCCAACTGTGTGCGGTACTGCTGGTTGTAGCAGGGGTGGGCACAGAACTTTTGATGCTAGGTGAGCTTCCGTGGGTTTCTTTGGTGCTGGCAATTTCTTTCGCTTTGTATGGGCTAATGAGAAAACTTGCTAACGTAGAGTCTCTAGCGGGGTTGATGTTTGAGACAGTTCTGTTGATTCCGTTTGTGCTGTATTATCTGATTAGTATAGAATTACAGGGTACAGCGTCATTTATGCATGTAAACGCACTTACAGATATGTATCTTGTAGGTGCCGGTATTATTACCTCGCTGCCGCTTGTGTGGTTTGCGTATGCTGCATGTAGGCTTCGTCTGACAACTCTTGGGCTTCTGCAATATATTTCTCCGAGTCTGGCTTTTTTACAGGGCGTTTTCTTGTTTAACGAGCCGTTTTCTATGGGGCATCTGTTTACGTTTATGTTTATCTGGAGTGCTCTTGCGCTATATTCTGGCGAGGGGTGGTTGCAGCGCTCGCGGCAATCGCTGCATGCGGAAAAAGTCTAGTACGCCATTACTAACTGTTTTTATGCAGATAGCGGTTTCGGTATACGACTTTAATCGAATTGATTTTGTATAAAAAACATGCGTATGATGTTGTCTTCTCGTTTTAACTTGGCAACAAAATAGGGGATGTGATGTTTTTTGATAAATTTTCCATCAATGGAATGACCGTACCAAACAGGCTTGTTCGGTCTGCAACATGGGAAGGGCTTGCTTCTGATGAAGGTTTCGTAACACCAGCCCTTGAAGAAGTTATGCTTGATCTGGTCAACGGCGGTGTCGGTATGATTATTACTGGACATATGTTTGTTGCAGAACAGGGACGCGCTGGTGTGCGTCAGTTAGCCGTTCATTCAGAAGAATGTATTAGCGGTCTGCGTTCAATGGTTAAACGTATTCATGATAAGAACGGTGTGGTTGTGGCACAACTTGCCCATGCGGGCGGTCAGGCTGCACAGGACATAACCGGCATGCCTGCATTGGGACCAAGCTGTTTTACACGGACAGATGGTTCGCTTTGTGGGGAAATGACAGAAAATGATATCGATGCCATGGTGAGCGCATTTCAGCTTGCGGCAGGTAGAGCCGTTGCGGCGGGATTTGACGGAGTGCAAATTCATGCAGCGCACGGATACTGTTTAAGTCAGTTTCTTTCTCCAGCTATTAATAAGCGTACAGACGCGTATGGTGGGTCACTGGAAAATCGTATGAGGGTACTTGTACGGGTGTACGAAGCTATTAGACGTGTTGTTGGCGAAGACTACCCTGTTTTGCTCAAGATTAATTGTGAAGATTTCATTGATGGCGGACTTGAACTTGCGGACAGTGTTGAAGTTATCAAGCGTCTCGAATCAGTAGGGCTTGATGCTGTGGAGATTAGTGGCGGTTTGCTCTCTAATGGTCCCCGCACTTCTGCTATCCGTGTGGGACGCTTTGATACTCCTGCAAAAGAGGTTTGGTATCGTAATGCAGCACAGGTTCTCAGAGAGCAGACCAAGTTACCAGTCATGCTTGTGGGCGGAATACGCAGTTTTAGTGTTGCTGAGGGATTGCTACACGATGGGCTGATTGACTTTGTTGCGATGAGCAGACCGTTGCTTCGCGAGCCTGATTTAGCAAATCGCTGGAAGTCAGGAGACTTACGAAGTGCTGCGTGTATTAGCTGTAACAAATGTTTCGGTGTGTTGCGTAATAATGAGGGGTACTTTTGTCCGGTTGCCCGCGATGAGCAGGCTGCATCACACGCATCCTCATAAATAGATTGAGGTACGGTGGAAAATTTCGTACTCCTTGTTGCTGATTATTCTGTGGAGCAGCGCAATTGTTGACAGATATTGTATGTTGTCTGGCGCTTTCGCTGTCGTGCAGACGGTTTTCTGGAGTAGTTTGGCAGAATGCTTCAGCGAATAATTCCCTGTGACACGATTTGCTGCACAGCATCCTATAAAGGAGAAGAAAATGAAAATTCTTGCAATTGATAAGGTGATGCCTGAAGCAACACCTGATAAAGTTAAAGATACTTTTATGAAAGAAGTGAATCACACTGTTAAGATGTACCTTGCTGATGTGGTTCGTGAAATGTACTTCCGTCAGGATCGTTCCGGTACTGTGCTGGTGCTTGAAGCACCTACAATTGAAGATGCACGGAGCTTGATTGATAAAATGCCTATGGTACAGGCAGGGTTGATTGACTTTGATTTGATTCCGCTTGGACCATTTGTGCCGTTGGCATTGCTTCTTGATGAAGATACGCCGACGCAATAATACAGTATGATGCTAAAAAACGCTCTGTTGAAAAACAGGGCGTTTTTTTGTTGCAAAAGGGGGGATGAACTTAGCTACACAGCTACTTCATGCATTGTAACTCTGTTTCGACCGTTTTCTTTGGCGAGGTATAAGGCAGTATCTGCTCGTTCAATGGCGGAATCCAGACAGCTATCACTAGCGCATGATAATGAACATCCGATACTTACTGTGTTATGGATCGTACCGTGCGGCATTACAAGCGGAGTCTGTTCAATGTGTGCACGGATGCGTTCGCCTAACCCTTGCAGAACAGCGGCAGAGCAATCTGGAATAATGACAAGAAACTCTTCACCACCCATGCGATATAAGGAGTCAGTGGCCCGCAAACAACATGAGACTTCGTTTGCAAAATGCTTGAGGAGCAGGTCTCCGGTCGCGTGTCCGTATGTGTCATTAACAACTTTAAAGTGGTCAATGTCTAACATAAGCAAACCGACTCTTTTTTCTTTTTGCTGAGATTTGGTGAAGTACGTTGAACTGACTTCGTTAAGTGCTCTTCGGTTGAAAAGTCCTGTCAATGGATCTTCGACAGCTTGCTGAGCGAGCTTCGCGTTTAATTCTTCCACGATAAGCATAATGAGTCCGAACGTAGTAAAAAGCAACGTGCCATTACTCCATAAAATGTAGACAAGGGTACCAACACCTGTAGAAAAGAATGTGTTGAAGCTGTGTGTGTATAGAATAAGTACCCCGTGCATAAAATTGACAAATGCAGAGGCAATATTCATGTACCCAAGGTACTTGGCGGTTTTGGAGTGACGTCCGTACCGCAGTAATTCGTATGCACTGAGGACATTAGGGATTGAGTAGCTGAAGCTTAACGTTATTATTTTGTATAGAATAAATTGCGGAAGGAATAACGAAAGGCTGGATACAATGGCTGTCGTTGAGGTGAGAAGCACCCCGCAGGCTATTACATAAAAATTTAGCGGACGATTGAAAAATGCTCGAATTCCGTACCAGAAACAGAGATACCCAACAGTTGCACATATATTTACGAGCACTTTTGAAAGAAAAGGCGGAATAAATCCACGAAAGGCAATAAGAACAAGGGAAAGTAAAAAACTGCTCATTGCGGTAGCCCACCAGCGAACTCCTTTTGTGGAAAAGTGGCTATGCTGGAGCCAAAATAGTGCAGCAGTAGAAACTGCTGCTGTTACAGCGAGTGAGGCGTAAAGTTCTCGTGTAGGTAGCATGTGATGTCCTGTAAGGAATTATGAAAAGATATGCAGTGATAACATCATAGCAATGCTGGAAAATAAAATTATATTTACACCAGAGTTAGCGTGCGGGATGAAATTCGATTTTGCTTTGTCATATGATTTTACTAAGTAAAGAGCACTAGCAGCCCGTTTTACAACGGGCTCAGGACAGGTGTCGTCTGCATCGAAAATTGTACAGCCTATGCTGACTGCATGGTGGATTGAGCCAGAAGGTGTTCTTTGTTCAACATCGTTAGCATTCTTGCCTTTTAAGAAGGACAAGTTGTCTAGAGTACTTGTGTGTACAATGAAGAAGCGTACTCTAGCAATTGATTATACAAGGCTTTTGTAGAAAATGAGCTTAGGCGGGCGGTTTTGAAAAGAATAGACTGATAAGACATAAGACAGCCTTACTTTGCTAACGCATCGTGTGTTTTTCTTTCATCGCTTGCATGGAGCATTCTGCAATAAAGCGCTCTGTTCTGTTTCCCCCATGTTTTTGAGCAGTGTACAATGCAGAATTTGTTTGATGCAAAAGTTTTTTCATGGAGTCAGCTGCCGTATTCATTACAGTATACCCAATGCTGACGGTGTACGGTATGCTTAGACTGTCAAGTTTGTATGGCTGTTGAGCAATACTTGCCCGTATTTTTTCTGCCAACATCAAAGCTTGTTCTGCGGAATAGCTTGGAGAGAGAATGAGAAAACGCTTGCCACCAACTCTGAACACTAAGTCTTCAGCACGCAGCACGGAAGATATCTTTGCCGCAGCGTCCTGCAAAATCTGATCTCCCGCAATATGACCGAACGTGGTGTTAATCTCTTTAAAACAATCAATATCCAGTGCCAGCATTGCTAAGTTGTTTTTTTCGGTTGGGCTGGAAGCGTCTTGTGCCAATGTCATGGCGCGTAATGCTTTTCTATTGAATAATCCGGTTAATGGATCGTTATATTCTACAGCAGATTGCTTTTTATACGTATCTTCAATTGTTAGCATGATAAATGTAACGGTTGCGAAAAATAAGTAAACAATTGCCCAAGCCGTATATGGTGCTATCCACGTATCTGGGTGTCCGTCAGTGAGCGGCGATATCGAAATTAACTTGCACAGGTGGCTAAGGTGGACAATTGCATAAAAGGCATTGGCAAGTCCAAATATCCACGTAAAATTGTATTGTCGTGTATTTGTGAGAAGGTTGTGCGCAATAAAAATAGTATATGGCAGGGCACATAGGCTTACAGCACCGGCTCTTCCGGTAACACTGGGTGTAATGGCTGTGAACCAATAAAGTAATGCAGTTGCGGTTGCTATGTTAACCGCACCAAATAGATAAATTCGCCATGTTATTGATAGATTGAGGAATTTTCGGATTCCAATCCAAAGCAATAAAAAGCCGAGTAGCATAATATTGTTTGCGGCTGTGAAAGAGATACAGAATGGAAGGTAGCCGCGCAGAGTGATGAGTAACTGACCGATACTGAACGAGCACATCGCTGATGCCCAGTATAGTACTCCATTGGTAGAGAATTTACTGGAATGAAGCCATAGTAATATACATGTGGATAAAATTGCTGCGATAGTAAACGTTGCGTATAATTCTCGTAATGCAAACATAAGTCTCTAAAAAGAGGTTAATATATAAATTGCATGCGGCAGTGGTGTGCATAGATAAAATACTGTGTGTTATGCAATATGAATATGTAGTAAATAGTGCCGCTGCAAATGATTGTGTATTTGATAAGAGCTAAAAGAAGAATAGTCGAGTATTTTTTTCAAAAATGGAAAACGTTGTTTTACGTTCCAACATATTGATTTTAGATAACAATAGAATGCCGTTACTGCTAGTAGGAATTAGAAGTGGAATAACATTCCATGTTTTCCACTAGTTAATAAATATGAGAAAAATGTAAAAAAAGCACTAATACAATAAAAAAGGGTGGAGCTTTGGCTCCACCCTTTATGTGTTCTATTGGAATTAAATTTTTGCTGCGGTGCGAAGAGCTTCAACCGCGTCTGTTGCTTCCCAGCGGAATTCAGGAAGCTCGCGACCAAAGTGACCGTAGCAAGCAGATTTTTTGTAAATAGGACGTTTGAGATCAAGAGTTTTGCTGATGCCGTAAGGGCGCAGATCAAAAACATCTTTAACAGCTTTAGTAAGAACTTCATCAGGAATTTCGGATGTGCCGAAGGAAGTTGCCAGTACGGATACAGGTTCTGCCACGCCGATAACGTATGCAATCTGTACTTCACATGTTGGTGCAAGACCAGCTGCAACAACGTTTTTAGCAATGTAGCGACCCATGTATGCAGCAGAGCGGTCTACTTTGGAAGGGTCTTTACCGGAGAATGCGCCGCCGCCGTGGTGACCCATGCCGCCGTATGTATCCTGAATGATTTTACGACCAGTAAGACCGCAGTCACCCATAGGACCGCCGATTACAAAGCGACCAGTGGTGTTGATGAAGATGCGGGTAGCGCTGTCAATAAGCTCTTCAGGAAGAGTCTTTTTGATAACTTCTTCTCGGATGCCTTCAACGATGTCGTCCTGAGACACGCCGTCTTTGTGCTGGGAAGAAATAACAACGGTGTCGATGCGGGTTGGTTTGCCATCGATGTACTCAAAAGAAACTTCTGTTTTACCGTCAGGGCGGAGGAAGTCGAGGTCGTTGTTTTTACGGGCAGCAGTGAGGCGCTCAGAAAGTTTGTGTGACCAGTAGATAGGAGCTGGCATGAGAGTCGGAGTTTCATCACATGCGTAACCGAACATCATACCCTGGTCGCCAGCACCCTGTTCTTCAGGAGATGTCTGGTCAACACCCTGTGCGATGTCTGGTGACTGTTTATCAATAGAGGAGATAACTGCACAAGTATCAGCGTCAAAGCCCATTTCAGAGTTGGTGTAGCCGATTTCGCGGATGGTATCACGAACTACAGTCGGGAAGTCTGCATAACCAGTAGTGCTGATTTCACCGGCAATTACAGCCATACCTGTAGTAACGAGAGTTTCACAAGCAACACGACACTCAGGGTCCTGAGCCATAATAGTATCAAGAATCGCATCAGAAATTGCATCTGCAACTTTATCCGGGTGACCTTCAGTAACAGACTCAGAGGTAAAATGGTATTTACCTTTGTTGTTGATCATCATTATGGAAGCTCCTCTAATTAGATGATGTATCAGTGGTTAAATTCGTTTTGTGTTTCAGCTCAGGAGACTCAGGGTTAAGGATGCCGCCTGAAATGAGAATTTTAAAAGCATCTTCGACGGTAAGATCAAGTTTGATAGTGTCCTCTTGCGGAACCATCAAGTAAAAACCGGATGTAGGGTTAGGTGTAGTCGGAACAAAAACGTTCAGCACCTTTTCCTTGGTTTTTCGTTGAATCTCGCCAACAGCAATGCCTGTAACAAACGCCAGAGCGTAAAGCCTAGGGCGTGGGTATTCAATAAGAACAACTTGTTTAAATTCTTTTGCTGGACTTTTAAAAACGCTGATAAAAAGTTGATTCGTGGCAGCGTAAAACCGGTTTACCCCCGGGAGCTTAAGAATCACTTTTTCAATTGAACGCGCTAGTCTTTTACCTACATAGTTGCGTACGAATATGCCGGTACAAAGCAACACAATAAAAACAAGCAGGACACCGGTTCCAGTTTCTGGAATTCCTAATTTTTCAGGAATCCTCATAAAATCCGGTACCCATTTCCAAGCGTTATCCGCCCACTTCAGGAGGACACGCAGGATGAAGACAGTGACAACAATCGGCGCGAGGAAAAGAAAACCGGCAATAAGGTTAACGCGTAAAAAATGCTTTAAGCGCTGCCAACGAGTCCATCTTTTCGGCGTTGCAGTCATGGTAAGCTCCGTTTACAGGTAGAACGGCCAGTTGTCTAATAATCTTCCTTTTCCAACATACACGGCTACTGCACAACGTGCTTTGTCAGTAATAGTTGTCACCGGTTCAAGAGAGTCCGGATCAATAAATTCGAGATAATCTTCTTTGCCAAGCGGTAGATGTCGTTGCCAATGTGCTCTGATAACGGCTTTAAGTTTTTCTACATCATGCTCACCTTGTTCAAATGCCGCAGCTCCGGCTCGTATGCCTGCATTAATATGCGCAGCTTGTACTCGTTCCTCTGGTGTGAGGTATGCATTACGCGAACTCATCGCGAGTCCGTCTTTTTCACGGATAAGCTCACCGCCGATGATATTTGTCGGCAAGTGTAAATCGCGTACAAGGCGGCGTATGATAGCAAGCTGCTGCCAGTCTTTTTCGCCGAATACAGCATATTCTGGGAGAGTAAGTATAAGTAGCTTAGTAACTACGGTGGATACTCCTCTAAAATGTGTAGGACGGCTGGTGGCACACAAGCCCTTTGCCAGCTGTGGCACTTCTACCCATGTTGCATGGTCTTTTGCATACATGCTTCCTGCATCGGGGATAAATAGAATGTCAGCACCAAGGTTGCGTGCTATCTGAGCATCGCCTTCGTGATCTGCCGGATACGTGGAAAGATCTTCATTTTCGCCGAACTGAGTCGGGTTAACGAAGAGCGTGACAACTAGTTTGTCTGCTTTTTCACGCGCAATCCGCATAAGATTTTTATGCCCTTCGTGAAAGTATCCCATAGTCGGGACAAGCCCAACGGTACTGCCGTCGCAGCGCCATTGGAGACAAATTTTTTGTAATTCAGAAGGTGAAGTAACTAATTGCATATCAATTTATCCAGATATATTTGACAACTTAATATACGCATCAGAATAACTTGTCTAGTTAAAAAAGGAATAATGGGAATTATAGTCATGGGTAGAGCAAGCCTCTTGCTAGTGAAAAACGTTTGTGTCACATCTGAACATGAATACTATTTTTAACAGAAGGACATAGTGGCAAATGGAAGCTTTTTTCCAAGGTAAACTTGATAATTTTTGTGCATTATATGCTGTGCTTAATGCAATGCAGCGCACTCATGGAATCAACCATTGGAGTGCTCGAAAATTATTTCATGCCGGTCTCGTCGGTTTATCAAAAAATACTGAGAGCTGGGGCAAAATTGTTTGGAACGACACTGACTACATAGCAGAAGTCCGTTCCTTTATCGAAATCATCAATGCAGAAGGAACATCCTTACAGTATACACATCCTTTCCCGGACGGAAAGGCGGGTATTGCAGAAGTGCTGGATGCTATTGGCTCGTGGAGTTCCCTTGAGTCTGATGACAGTGCATCATTGCGAGAACGATCCGGTGGGAAAGCTGTTGTGTTACAATTTAAGCGTTTTTTACCTTTTCGTGGTGCACCGCTCATAAACCATTGGACTGCTGTAAAAGAGTTTGCTGGTAATGAAATACTATTTATGGATTCTAGTCTGGAGAAAACAGCAACCTACGCGCTTCCCTCAAATGGTTTTTGCACGCATGAAGATGATTTAAAAGAAGGGCGTCTGTTTATGATTGATCCTGCGACGATCTATCTTCTGGAAGCAGGAACGTAGGGCTGTGTTGTTTTGATAATAGTTATAAGTGATTATGAGACATTTTTTAGTATACGATAGATACTAATTATTATTTGCACGGGTGCGTGCAAAATTACAATATTTTATTTTCAAACGGGTTGCACTTGTGCTAGGAGTGTTACTCTAGGCATGACATAACCAGTTATTTGTATTCTATTTTTTGTAGATGTTTCAGCGTAAATGCACCTTGGCGGTTACGCTATGCATAGGTAGATAATCTTTTAGGTATTTACCATTGGTTTGGAGAAGGCCAGAATAGTAGGTCTAATTTGGTCTTGTGTGGATGCGCCTGCGCATTTTCGTTTTTTATTTTTTTGGAGATTTTTGTGGCTAAGAACATTTATGTTGGCAACCTTGCCTGGTCTGTTGGTGATGATGATCTGCGTGATCTTTTTCAGGAATTTGGTGAAGTAATTTCAGCCCGCGTTATCGAAGATCGCGAAACCGGACGCTCCCGCGGCTTTGGTTTTGTGGAAATGGAAGATAACGGTGCGTTAGAAGCTATTGATGCTCTTAATGGTAGCGTGCATGGAGGACGTAACCTTAAGGTTAACGAAGCTCGCCCGCGCGAGCGTCGCCCTCGCTACTAAGCGATAGTTTAAAAAGCCCACTGAAAAGTGGGCTTTTTTCTTATGGGTGTGGTTTGTTAAGGGAGAAGTAGGCGCGGTGAAGAGCTTTCCCTTTTTTTGAGTTAACGACTGTGGTTAACGCTTTTTTGAAAGCAAGAACATAGCTTTGGGGAACAGCATTGTTGAAAATAAAACCCTGCTGCAACGTTGCTATGTTTTTGATGACATATAAATTGGATCTCTTTTTGCCGATGCTTGCGTAATTATACAAAATGCTGGCAACATCACCTGTTATTAGCGGTGCTCGTCCTTTTGCAAATTTTTTTACACAAGCGTGCACTGTAGACCCATAGTCAAAATTTTTTTCAGAAAATCCTAATTGTATCAGAATTTTCATAGTGCTTGATAAGCGCGCTGTAATAATTCGGCTTTGCTTAAGTTGAGCGTCGGTTATAAACCGTGCTTTATCTTTTTTATGCGCAAGTATGCCAATTTTATATGATGCAGGAAACGCGACACAACGGTACTTTTTGCATCGACTTGTTGTAAGTGATGCTGGAAAAAGACATGTCGGCGTTTTAGAATTAAAATATTTAATAGAGCGTGCCCATGGCTGAACGCGAAAATTAGGTTTAGCAATATTCATTTTATCCCATACAGCTTTTGCTAATTCAATACTGTACCCCTTAAGCACTCCTTTCTCAGGGTAAACAAGCGGTGGTACATGCTCTGTAATAAAAAGCACAGGCTCACCACAATGCGCTGGGACAGGCTGTAGTAGGAAAACTGCATAGCATAGTATGGTTGAGAGTAGCGTACTTAATCGCAGCTGCATAATGTGTCTCGTAAAATAAAATGCTGAACAATGTTCAAAAATGTTAACAATAGTAATTTTGTCGTATACATTCCCAATACTTTTGGCAATACATTATCTTGGAGGAGCACATGAGACGCTTTTTTACTGCACAAAATTTCCCTTTTATCCTCGCAGCAGTTTTCGCAATCTTTTTTGCGTTGATGGCGATTAACCCTGTTTCGAGAGAAGTTTGGATAGCCGAGGTTATTCCCGTTGCGGCAATCTTTCTTTTGCTGTGTATTACATTTCCATTTTTCAGATTTTCGAATGTTTCTTATGGATTGATGGCTGTGTGGCTGTTTTGGCATACGATTGGTGGGCATTACACCTTTGCAGGCGTTCCATTTGAATGGGTAACGGATTTATTCGGCTTTGAGCGTAACCATTTCGACAGAATAGGACATTTTTCCGTAGGATTTTATGCATATCCTATTGCGGAATTATTTATAAGTAGGAAAATAGCAGGCCCAATTGTAACAACCTTGTTTGCTCTATTTACCATTATGTCAGTAGCGGCAGCCTATGAGATTATTGAATGGCAGTACGCTGTCATCCAAGGCGGTGAAGCGGGTATTGAATTCCTTGGAAGTCAGGGTGATGTTTGGGATGCTCAAAAAGATATGCTCGCAGACACGCTCGGAGCAGTCTTTGTTCTTGTCTTGTTTTGGATATTCGGCAAGCGTTGGGGCAGTCGAGGATAGTTGAATAGGCATTCTGCACTATCAATAATGGTTTGAGATTGGTTACGTAGCAGGGTGCTTGAACTGAATAAAGAAAACGGCATGGACTTTTCCATGCCGTTTTTTATGGCACTGTTGTCGGTGTGCAATGTAGTTTTGAGGTGCTAAATAACTATATTGAATAAGAAGCCGACAGCCAGAATACCTGTAGCAACAATGGCTACATATATTGTAATAAGTTTTATACTGAGTACTTTTCGCAAGATAACCATTTCTGGAAGGCTCAGTGCCACAACTGACATCATGAACGCTAAAGCAGTACCTAGCGCAGCCCCTTTGCCTAGCAGCGCAGAAACAATAGGGATAATTCCTGCTGCACTTGCGTACATAGGCACACCAATGGCTACAGCGGCAGGAACACTCCACCATGCAGCTTTACCCATAATAGATGCCATAGCCCCTTCTGGAACATATCCGTGGATACCGGCACCAATGGCAATGCCTGCCACAATGTACAGCCAAGTCTTGCCGATAATATCTACAACGGAATCCCATGCAAAATCTAAGCGGTGCGCGAAGGTTGGATAAACTGGAGATTTGTTGCTTCCATCGTCTCGGATTTGGCGTACCCAAGGTTCGAGCATGTGGTCCAGTTTCATTTTTCCAAGAATCCAACCGGCAATAACCGCAATGGTAACCCCCGTTACTAAATACAGCGCAGCGACTTTAAATCCGAATAATCCGTAAAGCAGTACCAGTGCAATTTCATTTACCATCGGCGCAGCGATGAGAAATGAGAAAGTTACGCCCAGAGGGATTCCTGCTGCAACAAAGCCTAAAAATAGCGGGACGGCGGAGCAGGAGCAGAATGGAGTAACGATTCCTACACAGGCTGCAATAACATTACCTAGTGATTCTTTCCCGCTGAGATATTTACGGCTCCGTTCCGGTGTAATCCATGTACGCAGAATACCGACTCCGAAAACAACCAGACTCAGCAGCATTAAAATTTTTGGTGTGTCATACAGGAAAAATCGGATTGCTTCTGAGAGGTGGCTTGTCTCTGCACCGAAAAATAATCGGGTAAGCGTGTCTGCAATTGCTGGTAGCTGTGCATACACAACTCCCCATACAATAAGGGAAATTGTGCCAACAACTCCATAGAAAGATAGAGAGAAGCGCGACTTTTCATTGTGAACTGGAGCAGAGCCGCATCCACACGGAGATTCAAAAGGGTTTATCGGCGCAGCCGCTTCTGTTGTAGATGAACTACATCCGCATGAAGATTGAAAAGGATTTGCAGCTGCGGCTGGTTCGACGTTCGGTGACCCACACCCACAAGAAGATTCGAAAGGATTTGCAGGTGCCGCAGTATCTGCTTTAGGTGAGCCGAATGCTTGTGCTGCTGCTTCGCCATCTTTTGAAGAATCACAGCATTGTGTGGAACAGGAGCATTTTTCTTTCTCCTGAGTCGGGGTAATGTTTAGTGGTTTCATTGGTATTTCCTTACTATACTAATTTTTTGCCTTTTTCACGGCATGAAGTTTAGAGCGTAGTTGGATAAATTCGCTGTCTGTTTCCACAGCTTGTTTTAGTAAAAGTAAAAATGTTGCAACAAACGGTGCGGCACTGTCCGTTGCGAGGCTGTAGTGCGTCCAGCCTCCAGCTTTGCGGGCAAGTGTCAGTCCTGCATCAGTACACTGTTTTAAGTGACGGGAGACCGTAGGTTGTGCAACGCCTACAACAGCAACAATATTGCACACACAGATTTCTCCTTCGAGAAGCAATCCAAGTATGCGGACTCGTGTGGGGTCTGATAGTGCTTTGGTTATTTTTATGAAGTCGGTCATATGTTCTCCTGAATACATATTTAGCAATATGGCTAGATATGCATGTTGTCAAGATGTTGCAGTGAGAAATGTGCGCCTGTACAGCCGTTAGTAAAGAGAGTATGAGAGTGCGGCACATAGAGAAACACGACTGTGTTTGTGTGATTAAAAAAGTAAACAAATAGAGTGTAATATAGCTGTTTGTACAGGAGATAGATGATGACAGCCTGCGATCCTCAGGTAAACTTACAAGGTCGGGAAAAATTAACCAGACTTGCAGATTTTTTATTTGAAGCTGGGATGTTGCGTAAAACACCACGCAGTGGATACCAGTTTTTAGGTTCCGGCAGCGAAAATGTTGCAGAACATTCTTTCCGTACAGCTATCGTAGGATTTGTTCTTGCGAATGAAGCTGGTGCAGACCCTGTGCATACGGCAATGATGTGTTTGTTCCACGACTTTCATGAGGCGCGCATTGGAGATTTTAATTACGTAAACCGTATCTACAATACCAGTGATCCCAGTGCCGCATTTGCCCATGCACTAGAAGGTACCGGTCTTGAGTCTCTCGTACTTCCATATTGGGAAGAATTGGAAGAAGCTGAGTCATTAGAAGCGCAACTTGCTCAGGATGCAGATCAGATTGATATGATTCTGAACCTGAAAGAAGAGTTTGACCTCGGTAATACATATGCAGGCAAATGGATGGAAGGTGCTTTACCTCGTTTGCGTACAGATGTGGGACGTGCTCTTGCGCAACGCATAAAAGAGACTGACCACACAGACTGGTGGTATAAAGGCCCGGATAGAGATTGGTGGACACGAAAGAATGGCAAAAAGAAAGCTAAGTAAGTAAAAGCAAAAAAAATAAATTCGTTTTTTAAGATAGTTACTTGCTTATTCTGTTTGTCTAACAACAGATTTACTCGTGAAAAAAGACCAGCCATATAGTGATGGCTGGTCTTTTTTCATATTTCATTGCTGCATCAACGTTGAGTCAGCCATTGAGGATACTCAAAAGTGTATCCAGCTTGATAGCTACATGATGAAGGGCGTAGATTAACCATTTTAATTAATAGTTACATCATATCGTATCAAGCTGTGCAGCGTGCAACTCGTAGCTTTTGTCGATATAAATCAACGGGAAAACCGACAGGCTACAAAGTTTCCACCAGAGCTTTTAACTCTGCTTTCTTTTCATCGCTTACAGCAGGTTTGCTGGATGCATAGAAGAATCCGACCTTATCTAACTTAAGAAATCGAGTGTAATCGTTGCAAGAGCCTTCTAAAATTTCACCATTGTTTTTGTATGGTCCTGCTCCTGTGGAAAGGAAGAGAGTCGGCTTGTTCGCAACAAAAGACATATGATCTTTAGTGCCAAATTTTCTGCATAAAGCAAAACTTCTGTCGATCAGTGGTTTGATGTGTGCCGTAAAGGCTGCAAAGTATAGCGGTGAAGTGATAATCAGTGCATCAGCATGTATCATGGCTTCAAGAGTTGAGGCTCCATCGTCCTCAAAAACACAGCCCGGCTTGTTTGGATTTTTTTGACATTCCATACAGGCAATGCAAGGGGCAACTTCTAAATCTGCTACATGAATGCGCTGAACTTTATGTCCATTTTTTGTCAAAGTTTCTGTTGCAATATCTACAAGACCAGCAGTGTTACCGTCTTCGTGTGGACTTCCGTGCAGAACAAGCACATTCATATTTTTCATCTTTTTACGTGCAGAGGGTACTTGTTGAGCGTGGCTTTCATCGGCAATGAGGGTAACGGGAGCGGCAATGGCAGCAGCTGCTGTGGTAGTCATAGCAATAAATTTACGGCGTGAAATTTCAGAACTCATATTTTCTCCTTGTTGTTATTAGTAATTATTAGCGTAAGTGGGTGCTTATTGCAATTACTATATGAGTGGAAATGTCCAAAAATGTGTAAAATAATTATACAGTTATCTGGTTGGGCTATGCCGCACTAAGCAGAAGCCTAATTACCAACTATAAATTTGCTATGTGCCATCAGTCAGGAAAGGGTTCAGATTGAAATGGGCAAACTTTTGAAGCTCGTGTTGTTTGGGAACAATATGTTTCAGAGGCAGAAGGAAATTATGCTGCCGAAAGATACGAAAATATCTGTCTAGCATTTTCTTATTTGATCGAAACAAAAGAGAACATTGTAAAAGGAGCGATACAATGTACCGCTCCTTTCGTTTGATCTGCTAATCTCCTTTAGGGAGATATGTTACGGTAGAGCGCGCCCCAAGCTCGGCATCGGCTGTGATTTCAACATCCGTCCAATATATTGCACCGGAGTTAATATCATTCTGTTCAATAAAAGTTGCCAAGGTTTGTGCGGACTCAACATGGTTAAGCAGCATGGGAGAGAGAACGAACATAAACAGCCAAATGATGAACACGCCAGATGCGAATGACAGGTAGCGTGCTGCGCTGCTTTTTTGCATTTGCAATGTCCTTATCGTTACATGTTAAATCTTCGCGGTTATTTCTGGGAAGACTAAGTAGAACATGATGTATGCCATTGTGAGTGTCAGGAGCAGGTTGAAGGATTGTCCGCATACATACAGGATAAGCGGTTTGCCGCCTTTAAAATAATGTCCGAGTTCGCGGAAGTTGGTGGCAAGACCAATGGACACAAACGCAAGGCAGAAGAACCAGCCACGGAAGGCTTTTGAGAATCCGCGAATAACGCCGTGGTCAACCATTGCATAGCCCACATCGGCTCCCATTGATGCGTAAATCCATGAGAAGAGAACAGAAGCGGCAAGGAATCCAAGCACAAATTTCGGGAAGCGATACCAGATTTCCCATGCATTTACTGAGCGCCCCGGAGTGCAATCAACCCGTGTGCACCAGTAAATGGCAACACCAAATGCTGTTACGCCGATGAGTACGTTCTGAATCATTTTAATAGTAGCAGCAACGTACAGTGCTTTTTGTGAAAGGAAAGCGCCCGCAGCGGCAACAGCACCTGTTGCATCAATGGTTCCACCCATCCATGCACCGCCGAGAATATACGGCATCTCAACAGCTTTAATGAATGCAGGCATAACAATCATCATAATAGAGGTGAAAACAAGGGATAGACCGACGGAAAGTGTCAGCTCTTCTTTTTTGGCACGGCAGGCTGCTGCCGTGGCGATAGCTGCTGAAACACCACAAACAGACATGTCGGCAGAAATAACAATATTCAATGTCTTAGAAGGCATTTTCACTACTTTCTGACCAAATATAAATGTAGTGATAAGTACGACTGGTGTTACGACCCATGCAACAAAAATACCCGGAATACCGATGGCTACAATTTTGCTGAAGAGGACTTCTGCACCCAGCAATACCAGACCGGTTTTAATGAAGTATTCTGTTTGCACGGCTGGCATTACCCATTTAGGAGTGCCGACAGTGTTTGATATGAGTAACCCGAATAAGATAGCCCACGCTGCGTAGCCTATTCCTAAGCCCTTCATAGTGCTTTGCTGGGCTGCAACGTATGCAAGAGTGGCGATTGTAAATACAAAGAAGAAACCGATAAAGAATTTTACAGGACTGTAGCCCATTGCGGCACGTCCGATTCCAAAGAAAATGCCGAGCGTGATACAAAGAATAATAAGCCAGATGAGCTGGTTGTACGGTTTTGCTTTTGTTTTCTTTTTAGCTTTACCGGCAGCAAATTTTTTGTTGCGCCAGTTGCTGATTGCATCAGAAGCTTTCTGGTTCAGCTCTGTATTGCCAAAGTCTGCATCTGCTGCTGCCTTTTGAGCAACAGTAGCAGCTGCAAGAGCTTCTTGCTCCGCTGCTTTCGCTTTTTGATATTTCGCGTCTGCTTTTGCTTTTTTTGCATTTGCGCGTTCGCTATCCATAAAAAAGGCATCAACTGGGTTTGTTGACCAGCCATGCGGTTTGTTTTGAAACGTTTTAATTTGCTTCGCAAGTGGAGTGGATGTCGCTTTCATTCCTTTAGCATCCGCAGCCTTGTAATATTCAATGGTCTTGAATGGTGCTCTGTTTGCCTCCATCTGCATAATTGCATTAGATTCAGCAATTGTTTCACGCAAATTTTTTGGTTCGTTCGGCAGATAAATCATCAGCCCGATAGCAAGAATTGCAAACCCGAGCCATATTGCCCAATAATCTTCGAGCTTGATTAAATCAGACCAGCTGGCTTGCCCTTTATCAACAACAACATCTTGTTGCTTGTCTTGCTGTGCCATTACCATTCCTCCTTACTAGAAGTCACAACGTCATGTACGCCACAAGAAACATTGGGTGTAGCGCCGCAAACACCAGCGTCCGTTGATTTGTACCATGCAGAACATGACAGATCGGATGCGCGTGTATGTGTCACTACAAGACCGGAGAAGAACGAAAGCAGAATGAGTTATATTCGGGGAGAAAAGATGGAATGTGTACCAAAAACTGCTTCAGAAGTAGAAAGAAGGTAGAGTAGATGAAGTATGCTAACGTGTTGGATAAAGCTCATACTGCTAATTTACTCAATAGTATAAGAGCTAAATGGCATAAAATGTCAACAATTACCTGTAAATAAAACAAAGAGCACGTGCAGAGAGTAGGACGCAAAACTGCTTTTAGAGTTGATGAGCAGCGGCTTTTTAGTGAATGGAAAAATAAAGAGGCAGGTAGTGGGTGGACGAAAGAAGGTATACAAAAGTCCGTAGCAAGTATTGCAGGTATATCTTGTTGGTATGGTAGGTAAAAAGCCGGAGCGTTTGAATAGAGCGCTCCGGCTTTGAAATAGTATTGGTAAGGTTGGCAGAATGTTATTGCATGAACAGCTTCACAACGCTTGAAAGAACTTCGGCTCTGGACTTGTCCGATGAGTATGTGAAGCCAACACGCCTGAACATACGTGGTGCGCGAAGTGGCACTGTGACAAGATCATGCGCAGTTTCCAGAACCCCATCGGGAAGGAAAGAGATACCGTATCCTGCTTGAACAAGATGCATAACCTGACTTTTATGTTCGCCGCTGGCAACAATATTCATCCGCAAATCAGAGCAGGCAAGTAGCCCGATTGTTTGCTGATGAGCTTCACACGGAGGGCATTCGATAAAATCGAATTGATGAAGCTCTTCCGGCAGAACAAATTCACGTGTAGCTAATTCATGATCGGGACGCATGCATAAAATATAATCTTCTTCCCAAAGTGGAACCCAAGTTTCTCCCTGATTCCGAAGAACATCAACGGTCATGCGAAGGTCGCATTCTGCGTTAACGTCAACAAGCTTTGGAGTAAGGTTCGGAAGCTGTAACCGCATTTTTTTTAAAACTTCTGCAAGCCGTCGTGGACTTAGGTCAGGGAATACGCCAATTGTTATGTGCTGTTCTTCATCATCCCCTTTAAACAGGTCTTCGATTGTATGAGCTTGATCGAGCAACCGTTTTGCACGCGGATATAAGTGGTGTGCTTCGTCTGTGATCCCCACACCTTGCTTGCTACGTTTGAATAAAGAAACGTCGAGCATTTCTTCTAACTGTTTGATTGCACTAGAGATAGAAGGCTGAGAAACATGGCAGCGTTGGGCGGCTCGTGTAATGTTCTGTTCTTCAAATACAGCAATAAAATATCGTAGTAATCGTAAATCCATAAGCACTCCTGTATTCAGGTGAGGCTAGGGTGTGTTTCTGCATTGCAAACTTGCAGGGATGTCATTCTTTTCTCCTTAGCGCAGTACAAGCAAAAAATCTGTTTGGGCGCAGCATTGCATGCGGCAGCATATTTTTGTTTTGCAAGGGGGAAAGTTGTCAGAAGCCCTGTACGTACAATTTTGAACCATACTCTAATTCTAGTTGTTTTTTCGGGGTATAGGTTGTGCCTATCACAAACAAAAGAACTCTATATTATACAAAGAGAAAAAAAGGTGTATTCTTACAAAAAACAAAGACAACGGGCCTAGCCCGTAAAAATTGGAGAATATATATGTCTAAACCACTCGTAGTTATCACAGGCGCCAGCTCCGGTTTTGGCGAAGCAACCGCTCGTACTTTAAGCGCAAAAGGCTTTCCACTTCTTCTTATCGCTCGTCGTCTCGACAGACTCGAAGCTTTAAATCTTCCTAACACCATTTGTGCTAAAGTTGACGTAACAGATCGCGAAGCAATGGTAAAAGCTATTGCTGATGCTGAAGCTACATACGGTCCTGTAGATTGTATTGTTAACAACGCTGGTGTGATGCTGCTTGGTCAGGCTCACGATCAGGATCCTGCTGAGTGGCAGAAAATGGTTGATGTTAACGTTCTTGGTCTGCTTAACGGCATCCATGCAGTACTTCCTGGCATGCGTGAGCGCAAGCAGGGTACTATCATTAACATCAGCTCTGTTGCTGGTCGCAAAACTTTCCCTAACCACTCTGTATACTGCGGAACCAAATTTGCTGTTCATGCAATGAGCGAAAACATCCGTGAAGAAGTAGCACCAGATAACGTTCGCGTTATTGTTATTGCTCCGGGTGCAGCTGAAACCGAACTTCTCAGCCACACAACTTCTGACGAAATCAAAGATGGTTACAACCAGTGGAAAGAACAGATGGGCGGCGTTATGTGCGCTCAGGATGTAGCAAACTCCATCGTATTTGCATACGAGCAGCCACAGCCTGTTTGCATTCGCGAAATCGTTCTCGCACCAACTTTACAGGAACCTTAAGCCGTTACGTATTTATTAGATAAACTTGCAACAACGGCGGCTGGGTGCAGTTGTTGATGGTTTTCTATAGTAAAACACAGTAGCAAGATAAGATCCCTGACGAGGCTGCAAGGAATTTCCTTGCAGCCTTTTTATATTCTCAGTGGTCTTTTTATGCTGAGATAGAAGCTCTGTCTATTGCTAACCACGTAAAAGAGTAACCGACTGTATAGAATAAGCATTTGAAAAAAATATTGCGAAATATAGTGGAGTTCTCGGAATAAAAAAAGCTGCCCTGCATCTGCAAGACAGCCTTTTGTGAATTTTGTTTTCGCTAATGAATATCGTACAAAATGTACCTGCTCGAAAAAATGTTTTCTTCTGAGAAACGAAAAAATATGCTGCTACATTCCAGCATCTTCAGGAATTTCTTCTGAAGGGTACAGGTCTGTAGGGTTTTCGAATCTGGTAAATTGACCGTTGTATTGCAGCTGCGCAGTGCCAACGGAACCGTTACGCTGTTTACCGATAATAATTTCCGCCGAGTGAATTTCTGCTCGGTCTTCTTTTTTATTATACACAGCGTCACGGTAGATGAACATAATGACGTCAGCATCCTGCTCAATCGCGCCGGATTCACGAAGGTCAGAAAGCATAGGACGTTTGTCTGCACGTTCTTCAACTTTACGGTTAAGCTGTGACAGCGCAACAACAGGAATATTCAGCTCTTTCGCAAGAGCTTTCAGGTTACGGGAAATGTCAGAAATTTCCAGTTCACGGGAGTCTGTTTTGCGGCTGGAACGCATGAGCTGCAAGTAGTCGACAACAACCATTCCAATATCTTTTTCTGCTTTGAGACGACGAGTACGCGCGCGCAGATCAAGTGTAGAAAGAGAAGGGGTGTCGTCAATAAATATCGGTGCCTTACCAAGAACATCTGCTGCGTAGTGCAAACGTCCCCAGTCATCATTATCAATACCGCGACCGGTTCTGAGCTTGTTCATGTCCACACCAGCTACAGTCGCCAGCATACGAACCATAAGCTGTTCCATACCCATTTCAAGTGAGTAGAATACAACAGGGGTATTGCCTTCCAACGCTGCGTTAACAGCAAGGTTCAGCGTAAACGCTGTTTTACCCATAGAAGGACGAGCCGCGATGATGATAAGGTCGGTCGGCTGCAAACCTGCGGTCATTTTGTCGAGGTTGTAAAAACCAGTAGTAACACCAGTTACAAGATCTTTACTGTCGATGCGGATAGAAAGCTGGTCGAACACTCTGTTGATGAGTGTTTTAGAGTCAATAAACGTTTGACCGGAGGTTCGCTCGGAAATTGCAAAAATTGATTGTTCGGATTCATCCAGAAGCTTATCAACCTCTGTTCCTTGGTCATAACATTTTCCGATAATGTCAGAGCAAGATTCAATAAGGCTACGCTGTAAGGATTTATCACGCACGATTTTGGCGTAGTGTTCTGCGTTAGCAGCACTGATGATGGAGTTGACAAGTTCACCAATGTAAACTGCACCGCCAACCTGTTCAAGCAAGCTTTTATCACGCAGGTATTGACCGATAGTAACCGGGTCAACCGCGATGCTCTGCCTGTGCAGTTCCATCATGGCGCCAAAGAGAATTTTGTGGGCAGGGGCGTAGAAATCGTCTTCAGTAACGATGTCAACGAGGGTGTTTAAGGCGTCCGCACGCAAAAAAATACCCCCCAGTACAGCCTGTTCGGCTTCAATACTGTGTGGGGGAACATTGCGCAGCAATTCGTCCGATACATTTTCGTATGCATCGGAAACCGAACCTTCGCCCTCATGGGCGAAGGTATCGGTGTGAAAGCTATTCTGCGGATTCTTCTGCGGATTCCACGGTGGATTCTGCGTCATTTTCTTCTACAGGAGCTTCTTCTTCGATGATGCGGCCTTCAGCTTTAACTGCAACCTTAACTTCAGCTACAACACCAGCGTGGAGACGTACACGTACAGTGTAATCGCCAAGAACGCGGATTGGAGCATCGAGGAGGATGCGGCGACGATCTACATTGAGATCGAGATCTGCAAGAGCATCAGCGATGTTGCTAGCGGTAACAGAACCGTAGAGCTTGTCGTTTTCACCAACACGAACTTCGATGATAACTTCAGCTGCTTCCAGTTTTTCTGCCAGAGACTGTGCTTCGCCACGTACTTTTTCCATCTTGTCAGTAAGTTTTTTACGCTCAAGCTCAAAAACTTTCATGTTAGATGCAGTTGCAACCATAGCAAGACCCTGAGGTACGAGGTAGTTGCGACCGTAGCCAGCTTTAACTTCTACAATATCGCCAAGAACACCAAGGTTCTCTACGTCAGCGCGGAGAATAAGTTTCATGACATATCCTCCTATAATGTACTTTTCTTTTTCACTTCACTTGCGTGAGTGGAAGTGAACACGAGGAGTGCCATCTGACGGGAACGTTTGATCTCACGAGTGAGAGCACGCTGGTGGAAAGCACATGTGCCGGTGATACGACGAGCGATGATTTTACCACGTTCGGTGATGAAATCACGGAGGATGTCCGGACGCTTGTAGTTCAACGGAAGATCTTTATCTGCACAGAAGCGGCAGAATTTACGGCGTGGAGTAAAACGTCTTTTAAAAGCCATCTTATTTTGCCTCCTCAAGCTTAACAGTTACGTACTTGAAGATACCATCTGTAATACGGATGATACGCTCAAGTTCGGCAACAGCGGTGCCAGGAGCTTCAAACTCAAGACGAACGTAGTAGCCGCGCATAAATTTCTGTACTGGGTATGCGAGGTCACGCATGCCCCAGTGGTCAGCTTCGAGTACGTTACCTTCAACGCGCTCGATAACACCTGTAAGGTTGCTCAGCAGTTCTTCGCGAGCATCACTTGCTAACTCTGGGGAGAGAAGCAAAAGTGTTTCGAATTTTCTCATTCCAATCTCCTTATGGACTGTTGGCCCGCCCATCTATAAAAAGGGGAGCAAGGCAGAACGAGGGTTAATAAGGCAACAGAAAAATTCTGTCAACATAATTATGTGGAAGAGACGATAGCAGATGGAAAAAAAAATGTCATCACATGGAAATGAGAAAAAGTCTTAGATGGAATTTGCAGTGCTATCGTTGTGAACATGGGGCGTGAACATGTTCTGATTTATACATAAATGGTACGAGTCAAAATTGACGATGTATGATATATCGGGGTATGTAGCATAGTTTATAGACTTTCCCTGCATTTGAAGCTGTGTTATAGCTTCTATGCTGTTGTATCTAGTATAATTTAATGTTGAAACGAGTTCTGGTTTCTATCTGAAATCGTTGGGAAAAATGTATGTTAGTATCGTTCCGCAAAGCACTTGTGGTCTTTTATGTGTGTGCTTTCACTCTGTTGACTGTCACTATCGGTGAGAGTGCAACACTTACTGCGACAAATGATGATCAGGAAGCTGTTGAATGGCAGTTGTCCGCTCAGAAGGTATCATCTCTTAATGATGCGGAGGTTATTGAAGCTGAGGGGGATGTTGTTCTTAAACAGGGTAAAGATTATCTGAAAGCTGATTTTGCCCGATACTATGCAGCAACAAACTGGGTATATTTATCCGGTAATGTTCAAGTATTTATGAACAACGATAACCTGAGCGCCAGTTCCGCTGAATTCGACCTTGGTAATAAGGTCGGGTGGATGAAAGATGGTAAAGTTTTCGTCGCAGGGCCGCATATTTACTTCACCGGCGAGCGAATTCAGAAAAACTGGGGTGATTCGTACACCTTTACTAATGCTAAAATTACGACCTGTGACGGTGACAGACCGGCGTGGTCGTTAAATACAACAAAAGCGACTCTGGAGCTGGAAGGCTACGCTGTAATTAAGGGCGCTGATGTTGAAATTAAAGATTATCCAATCTTTGGTGTTCCTTATTTTGTTCTTCCAATTAAAACCCGCCGTGAATCCGGTTTTCTTCGTCCGGAATTCGGTACCACAAACCGCTTAGGTTTCTGGGTAGCCCAGCCGTACTATTGGGCTATCGATCAAGAACGGGATATGACGTTTTATGCTCAGTATATGAGTAAACGCGGCTTTATGCCGGGACTTGAATACCGTTCCAGTACTTCAAAAGATAACAAAGTGTGGGGACGTGTTGATTGGCTGCACGATGCAGAAACAGTGAATACTATCGCTGAATCACGAGATTTCGGATACGACAACCTGTTACGTACCAATCAAAACCGCTACTGGGCGCGTGGTATGGTTAACGGTGAGTTCCCTGACCCGCGCTGGAAATTTAAAGCTGATGTCGATTATGTATCCGATCAGGATATGCTGAGAGAATTTAACAGAACAATGGCGGGCTTTGATGAATCTCAGGATGAATTAGAAGATCGTTTTGGACGTTCTCTTAATGATGTTAGTGACCCTATTCGTACAACACGTTTGCTCTTTACCCGCGATTGGAATCGATTCGGCGCAGCATTGCTTGGTGAATACAATCAGAATTCTGCGTTAGGGCACGGTAATGCGGACTCTTCAACAGATACCACTCTTCAGCGCTTGCCTGAGTTTGATGCATATCTTTTCCGCAACAGAATTCCGGGGCTTGAACAACTTCCATTTACGCTGACTTCTGATTTCCAGTCTGTGCAGTTTGCGCGTCAGAAGGGGACTGATGGTAACCGAATTGACTTTTTGCCAACGCTCGGTCTGCCGCTTGTAACGTCCTACGGTACTATTACTCCAGAAGTCGGTATGCGTCAGCTTTGGTACAACACCACTGACCGTGATCCATTGCCAACTGCAACAGGTGATGACAGCAGAGATTCCCGTACGCTCTTTAGATTCGGCGTATCTGGGTATTCTGAAGTTGCACGAGTGTATAACTACACCCCGACACTTACCCCGACACAGGAAAATGCAGGCAAAACAGAACTGCTTGGACTCAAGCACGCAATTCAGCCGCGTTTCCAGTACTTGCATGCCTCTGGTAGCGGATTGAGCAATACACCTATCTACGATGATATTGACCGCACAACTGATGAAGAAGAACTGACTGTTTCTATTGTAAACTTGATTACGAAAAAACAGGCAACGGTTGTTTCTGGCGATAAAGAAAAAGATGAGTTGCCGTCTATTGCAACCTCATATGGTGAATTGTTGTGGTTCCGCATGCTTCAGGGGTACGATTTTGAAGAAGGCAAGCGTGATGAAGATATTCCTGTAAGTGGTAGATTGTATGAACGCAGACCGTGGGGCGATCTTGAAGCAGAGCTTCGCTTGTACCCGTGGAGTAATGTTTGGGTTAGCTCCAGAACATTCTTTTCATACTACGACCACCAGATTAATCGTCATGACCATACCATTACCGTATCAGAACCTTCTTACGGTTTATTCTCAACAGGTGTAGACTTCAGACGTAATCTTAATGAAGACATCACCTATGCAGGAAGTAACTTAACAAACTTGAATGTTTGGAAAAATAGGCTTGAAATTAACTACTTTGATCCGTTCGCAGTAGGTGCGTACTACGAATATGATTTCAACAAAAAAGAAACATTTGAGCAGAGTTACTTTTTGACCTATAACCATCAATGTTTTAGATTGATTTTCAAAGCAAAGTTTACACCGTTTGAAGATAGCTATAATATGTATCTAGAACTGCCGGGACTGACTTTCTAAGCAGTGAAGCTTAATAAAGCGTCCTTCGAAGGAAGGGCGCTTTTTTTGTGTCCGAATATTTTAGAGAACATTAGCCAGATGACAATCTGGTTGTTGATTGCTGTTAATCATAAGTGTATTACTGCTAAATTTTGCATACTTAATCTGTATTGTGCGTGCGGAAAATTGGAGTCGAAAGCTAAGATTTTTTGTGCGGTCAGTATCAGGAGGATAGTATGCGAAGGATACTGTGCTATGTGATGGCGATTTGTTGTATGATGAGTCTCACACTAAACGAAGCGAGGGCGAATATGCGCGATAGAACTCCGGAAAGCGCGCTCAAAGCCTTGCAAGAAGGGAACAAGCGGTTCGTTGCAAACGAATCGTCACACCCGCGCTCGAGCTATGAGCAGACAATTATGGCAAAGGAACTCGACCAGAATTTCCATGCAATTGCGACAGTTGTTGCCTGTTCAGACTCCCGCGTACCTGTTGAACGAATCTTTGACGTAGGTATTATGGATACATTTGTTGTCCGTTCTGCTGGCAACGTCTTGGGTGTAGAGCAAACAGGTTCTGTAGAGTACGGTGTTGGAGTGGTGAAAACTCCATTGCTGGTTATTTTAGGACACACCAACTGTGGTGCGGTACAGGCAACAATCACCAAATTGTACGGCAAAGATGTTCCACAGACTCCGAGTATTGATGCGATCCTTACAAGGATCAAACCTGCCGTGGTTAAAGTACTTAATCAAGAGGAAGAGCTGAAAGAACAGTCTGTTCTAGATGCTTCTATTGAACAGAATATTTGGCAAAGCCTGCATGATTTGTTTATGCAGAGCGAACTTATCCGTACAACCTACAGTGCGGGGAATGTCAAAATTGCTGGTGGCATATACGATTTGCACACAGGCACTGTTCAGTGGCTTGATGGCGATAATGTAGCAACGGTTTATGCGGATGCTTTATGTGATTTGGAGCAGAAGCCGAAATAACCGTGAGTGTCACGGTTTGGTACTGTTCGGGTATCTTGTATGTAAAAAAATCCGCCTTTGGCGGATTTTTTTTGTTGTTAGAAAACTAATTACAAAAAAGTTAAAAATGTAGAATTTTCTTTTGCTGGCACTTTATTTTAATAAATCCGGTATGTTATGGTGTGGTTGTGTGGTGGGGGTGATATTGTTCTGATTGTTCTAGATGAGATAATCAGGGGTGGCAGGTGTTGACTATTAGGAAAAGATAAGGCTAAACATAGATCACAGCAGAAATGACATTTTTGAATAAAATGGATTCCACATTTTTATTTCACGATGTTGTTTTAACAAATTTGTTTGTCAGTAGTTGTGGTTCCTTATCAACATAAGGTTCACGCTTGTTTTCGGCAATAACGGATGCAGGAAACATACACGACAAGCGTATACGAATTCTATTTATGCAGATTCAGCAGGTCTGCATGAGTACCAATTCATGCCCATGCAAGGGGCTGAAAGCTAACTCTTCTCGCAACGTAGAGTGAGCCAATGGGGGAGACCGGTGCACCATCACCGGTCTCATTCGTATTTTAGGGGTATATATTGATACTGCGTGTGTCTTGGGAGAAACGCTACTAGAGTGTTCAAGACGGTGGAGTATCTACGATATTTTTGTAGGTTGCTGCATGTGTAAAGGCGCCGTCGGACGGATGAACCGACGGCGCCTTTACGGTGCTCTATATGCCTTAGGTTGAACCTAAGAATTGGGTCTATGATGAACCACAGGCAGTACAGCCGCCACAGGATTTCCTGTCGGCGTATGCGACTGCAAGACCGCCGGTGGAAGTTTCGCGATACAGGCTTGGCAGATCATGACCGGTTTTAGTCATTACTGCGACGACTTCATCGAACGGAATGTGATGGGTTCCGTCTGAGAAGAGTGTCATCTCCGCAAGAGAAAGTGCCCGGGTTGCCGCACAGGCGTTTCTTTCAATACACGGAATTTGCACCAGCCCGTCTACTGGATCGCATGTTAGTCCTAAATGATGTTCAAGCCCCATTTCTGCGGCGTATTCGATTTGTTTAATGGAACCACCAAGCAGCTGGGTTGCAGCAGCGGCAGCCATGGAGCAGGCTGAACCTACTTCGCCCTGACAACCTACTTCAGCGCCTGAAATAGAACCATTGTGTTTAATCACATTGCCGAAAAGACCGGCTGTAGCAAGTGCGCGGAGGATATCTGTCTCTGTTGCATCATGCTGCTCTTGCAGATAGCGTAAGACTGCGGGAACAATACCGCAGGAACCGCATGTAGGTGCAGTAACAATGGTTCCACCACCTGCATTTTCTTCTGACACAGCAAGGGCATAGGCGGTTATGAGTCCTGTTTGTTGAAGGACTTTTCCAGCGAGCTTGCTCTTTTTAAGGTAGTTCCATGCCTGACGGCGCAGACCGATGGAGCCAGGAAGCACACCCTGATTGGCAAGCCCGTTTTCAATAGAAGCAGACATTACTTCCCAAACTTCTTTCAGGAAATCCCAAATCTGCTTTCCTTCGCAACGTTCTACATATTCCCAGTAGGTAAGACCTGAATCCTCACAGTGTTTCATGATGGATGCCATTGTTGTCAGGTCGTACACTGGTGCAGTTGTTTCGCCTTCAGCACCCGGTTCTCGTAGAGCGCCGCCGCCTACGGAGTAAACAGTATATTCTGCTGTTACGTTACCGCCTGCATCCAGAGCCTCAAAGACCATACCGTTCGGATGTTCAGGAAGTTTATCGTCTGGACGCCATACAATTTCTGTACGTTCTTCACCAAGAACCTGAAGGATCGCCCAATCTGTAAGGTGCCCTTTGCCCGTGGCACCCATACTTTCAAACAGATGAACCCTGTAGCTTGCAGCTTGTGGATGGGCGGCTAAAAAGCGCTCCGCAGCAAACTTTGGTCCCATGGTGTGGGAGGAAGATGGTCCAAGACCTATGCGATATAATTCTTTGATGCTCTGCATGAGGACAACTCCTTAACCCATTGCGAGCTTAACAAGCCACAATGATACTTCAGGAATGTAAGTTGTAATGAGAAGTGTTGGTAACCATGCAAACAGAATCAGGATAATAGTCGGTTTGAGCATGGTATTTACACGCGCACCGGAGATTCGACCGGAAAGGTACAGCAGCGGTGCTGTCGGCGGCGTTACGTTACCCATACCAAGGTTTACACCCATGATAGCTGCAAAGTGAATTGGGTCAACGCCAAGCTGTGTTACCAGCGGCAGCAGCAGTGGTGTGCCAAGCAGTACGCCGGATACGTCATCCATGAGCATACCCATAATGAGCATGAACACGTTAATCATCATGAGGATCACATATTTATTTTCAGATACGGATGTCAAAACAGCCATTACCTGAGATGGAAGATCTTCCATAATATACAGGCGGGAGAGGATCATAACCGCAAAGGTCATAGCCATAATAACGCCTGTGGTGGTTGCAGACTCAATAAGGGTTTTCATCAGATCGCGTGCTTTAAGACCGCGGTAGACGAACAACGCAACCGGAATAGCATACAATACAGCAGCAGCGGCAGCTTCTGTCGGAGTCATAATACCACCGTAAATACCGCCAAGGATAATTACAGGCATCATAAGTGCTGGAGAAGCTTTAGCACCTTTTTTTACAAACAGTTTGCTTGTAGTGGCAAAGTCGCCGTGGTCTGCAACTTGAATATTTTTGTTGTTACGCAGCATGTACAAGTTAACAAGGCTGAGCAACGTTGTAAGAATAACACCCGGAACAAATGCTGCGAGGAAACAAGCAAGTACGGACTGGTTACCCATCCATGCATACAGAATCATAAGCATGGAAGGTGGAATGAGGATACCAAGTACGCCGGAGCTTGCGAGGAGCGCCGCAGCATGTCCGGTAGGGTAGCCTGCGCGTTTCAGTTTCGGCATCATGATAGAGCCGATACAGGATACGGTTGCGGAAGAAGAACCGGATACTGCACCGAAAATAGCGCAGGTGATAACACAGACCACACCGAGTCCGCCGCGGATACGTCCGGCAATAACATCAACTACGTCAATGAGCTTATCGCCGATGCCCCCTTTGTCCATAACACCACCCGCCATGATGAAGAGCGGAATAGTGAGAAGAACAACTGAGTTCATTTTTGCAAAGCCGTATGGCAGCAGGAAACTAGGGTCATAGCCACCCTGAAAAATAAGGTAGGTAGCAGAACTGAAGAACGCAAACGGGATTGGCACACCGATAAAGAGTGTTACGACCAGAATGCCGATTGCAATTGCGATTGTTATAGACATTTAAAAATCCCCCGTGCAGCCGAACTTCTCGCCTTTAATGAAAGCGATAGCGTCCTGTACAAAATATGTGACGTGGTACAAAGACATGAGAACAAAACCCAGACCGACTGCTGCTTGCGGGATGAGCATAGGCAGGCGGAATACAGGGGATTTCGGATTCATAATCAACGCCCATGATACAAACTGTAATGCCCAGTAGGTAAACAGCACACAGATGGCACAGGTGATTGCGTCTTTTACGAGAAGAACAGCGCCTCGGATACGGGCATTTTTAATGTAGCAGGAGAGCAGGTCTGCTGAAATTTGGCTTTTTTCGCGGCTTCCCTGTGCTGCCCCCATAAAGTAGAGCCAGAAAGCCAGCATGGAAATAAGTTCTTCTGAACCGTAAAAGTCTGATCCGAAAACGTAGCGGATGATGATGGTGTAGCAAATCATGCCAACAATCAGAATGCTGGTAGTTGCCATGACAGCCTTTTGGAAAAAGCCGAGTCCTTTCCACGGAATGCTCAGCGCATTTTGTAGAGATTTATTCATCTTGTGTGTCCCTTGAACTTCTCAGAAAAATAGGCGGTGCGGCATGCCGCACCGCCGTGTAAGTTTAGAACGTAGTTGGTATTACCTAGTTTTTGTAAGACTCTTTAATACCGTTGAGGAGCTCAGGAGTAAGGTTCTTTTCGAGACGTGGCCATGCTTTTGCGCGAACATAGTCTGCCATCTGCTCAAGTTCCTGAGTGGTGAACATAATTACTTTGATACCTTCTTCTGCAAGCTTTTTGCGGTACATTTCGTCTTCGCTTTCAGCCATGAGGAAGGAGTTCTGAGACTCGTCACCGAATGCAGATTCAATAATTTTCTGATCTTCTGCGGACATACCTGCGAAGAGGCGTTTGTTCATAACGTACTGAGTGGACTCAAAGTTTACGTTGTACTGGTAGTACTCTTTAATTACGTCGCGGAAACCGAGGTAGTTAAGGTTAGGAGGACCACCGAGCCAGCCGTCAACAACGCCAGTCTGCAATGCAGAGTAGGTATCGGTGTAAGGGAGGGAAGATGTACGGAAGCCAAGCTCTTCTGCGCCAAATTTAAATACGTCAAGACCAGGTACGCGGATCATAAAGCCTTTTTCAACGCCTGGTTTGTTAGCGTTCTGAAGCGGCTTAACAGTACCTACGCCGATGAAACCTTCACCGTAGTAGCCGAGGAATTTAACGCCGAGTGCATCGTGCATTTTAGCCATTTCTTTAGGCAGGAATGCGTTTCTATCGTATACTTTACGTGCCTGCTCGTAGTCGCGGGCAATAAATGGAAGGAAGCCAACACCAAGACGTGCGTCGAACTGATCCGGCACGGTGATGTGTGCAATATCAATGGAACCACGAATTACTTCTTCGTAAAGCTGGCTTGCATCGCCAAGCTGGTTAGCAGGGTAGATTTTAATTTCTACACGACCGTTTGTTTCTTTTTCGATACGCGCTTTAATGCGTTCGGCAGACTTGTGAGCCATGTGCTCGGTTGGATGCTGTGTAGCAAGGCTGAGAATAACTTTTCCATTCTTTTTCATAACTGCCTGAGCGTCGCCGTTGATGCCAACGGTAAGCCCGAATGCAAATGCAAAACAAAGCATAAGTGCAACGATACGTTTCATTACAGTAACTCCTAAAAAAAATTATCTGACTTCGGAAAACTCCGGTTTCCTTCTTCCTCCGAGCATTGCTGCTCACGGCTCTCCTAATGCTTTTACTGTGCCACATGTGAAAAAAAATACATTTTTCAAACAGTTATTGAAAAATGTATCAAATTTGCTTTGAAAAGCTGCATAAAAAAGCATTCTTGAATGTTCAGTAAAACGGGACAGCGCTCCAGACTGTTCACAAAAACGGGACAGTTTGTTCTCTGTTTTGTTTTAGTTGTCACAACATCTTGTTTTATTTGAATATACTTGTGTTTCGAAAAAGAAGACAGCGGTGGCATAGCTACATCCAAATTTCGTTGTTACGGAAGGAAAATATTATGCAACTATTCAACTTTTTCCTGCTGGTAGTGAAGGGCAAGTCGAAAAAAGGTAGGCTATGTAAGGACTGTTCTACAATTTTATGGCAGCAATAAGTGATGTTATATGTTGGTTGGTTAATCAATTAGAATGTTTCGTAAAAATGAACATGGCTAACGTTAATATGCTGCTTAGTGATGGGGGTGATAACCACTTTCGTTATAGGCTGCTTCCAAAAAGCAAAATTCTTTCTACATACAATATAGAAAGAACTCTCATGATAGGTGCTGGAGTTTCTCAATATACCTACGTGAACGACAGGAACACTAAAGCATCTGTTGTAGTATGACAGCTGATTGCTTTATCTTGAAATATTATGCTCTTTCATAAGGACGTATAGGCGGGTGCGGGAAAGACCGGAAAGCTTGCACGCTTCTTTAATAGAGCCTTGTGCTTCGCGGATAAGGTTTTCGAGATAGACTTGCTCTATCTGCGCGATACAGGTGGTTCTGAACGTCTTGAATGACGGGAATTCATCATTAAAGAGGGATGACAGAATTGAAGCAGGAACTGGTTCAAAAATATTGGTGTCATCTTTGGTCTCAGCAATTGGTTGTTCTTCCTGCGGGCGAAGCATTTTACCGGCAGCGCGGGCGCGAATATCGACAGGCAGATGTTCTGGATAGAGTGTTGGTTCACCTTTTGCACGCATTATAGTGCGTTCAAGGGTCTGCACTAGTTCACGAACATTGCCCGGCCAGTCGTAGTGCATAAGCATTGTGACGAATTCGTCGGACAGCATTTTGGTAGACGAATCGTATTTGCTGCAAAGGCGTTTCGTATGAAATTCAGCGAGGGCAGGTATATCTTCAAGCCGATTGCGTAGTGGAGGCAATTCCATGGAACAGGATTTGAGCCGATAGTACAGGTCGGTTCTAAATGTTCCCTCTTCGCACATTTTTTCAAGATTACGGTTTGTTGCGGCGACTAACCGGAAATTACTTGTCTTTTCGGATGTGGAACCAATGGGGCGGTAGCGTTTTTCTTGCAACACACGCAAGAACGCTGATTGTGTTGGCAGGGGCAGTTCGCCGACTTCATCTAAAAATAGTGTGCCTTGGTCAGCTTGTTCGATAACACCTTTTTGCGATGTGGTTGCGCCAGTGAAAGAGCCTTTGATGTGCCCGAAGAGTTCGCCTTCAACCAGATTTTCAGGAATAGATGCACAGTCGAGAACTACAAACGGTCCCTCAGCTCTATTGCTGTTTTCATGAACGGTACGGGCTACAACTTCTTTGCCAGTTCCGGTTTCACCAGTAATGAGAACACTGGCGTCACCTGTGGCAGCAACTGAAAGGTTTTCGAGAACTGAATGTAAGGCTGGACTTTCTCCGATGAGAGAATCGCGTTTTATTATTCGTTCAGACCACTCTTTATTACGTTCTCTAAATTTAAGGGCGCGTTCCATTGAAAAGGTAATTTGTTTAAGACTGCTTCCTTTTTCAATGTAGTCCCAAGCACCGTTCTGGATAGCAAGCTCAGCCCCGTCTGGGTCGCCTGCTCCTGTTATAATGATAACGTCTGGTTGTCCTTTGGAAGAGCGGATATTCGGCAGCGCTTTTAATCCGCTGCCATCAGGAAGTCGAACATCAAGAAAGACCAGATCAAATGGCGCACTTTGAAGAAGTGCTAATCCATCAGTTAAATTGCTGACGGCAGCAGGCTGGTATCCGCAATCTTCAGCCAGTTGGGATATGATGTTGGAAATATTGGGGTCATCATCAATGATCAAAATTCGAAACATCATAGCTCCAGCTTTTTTGCTCTGTTAACTGCACACAGCAGGCATTAAAAATACGAAACGCAGTCTGTACTAACTAAGCTTCTATATTGAATAAATACTTAGTAGACGCAAAAGTTAGTAAACGAGAGTGCTACATTAATCAAGCTGAGTGAAAATAATACGTCTGACAACATAACTGGTTAAAACCAATAAACAACGCGGATGAGGAACAAAGCAGTGGGCGGCGATGCTATAAAGGGTGGTGTACTGCGTGTGTATGAGTAACTATCATCCACTTCAGGTTTTTTTCATGTATTGCATCACCAGCATTGCTGTAAGTTCTCTATGAGAATGCTGTAAATATTTTTAGAAGTCGTACTGTATTTTTCTATAGAAGCAATATAGAACGTTAGTATCAACACAAGCAACCTTTATACAAAATATATTGTCATGATTAGCGAACTATTCTTTTCTTTGCGTAGATCAAACCCAGCGTATCTGGTGTTATTTTTGTTGTTGGCGTTGTGTGCCACTCTTCCTATCTATTTGTATTTTTATGAGAATACTCGTTTGACAGATCCGCTGTCGGACACAGAGAGAGCTTGGCTTGCGGATTTAAAGCATCCCATCGTGCTGGCAGTGACACCGGACACGAGACCTTTGGAGTATGTCGACGCACAGGGTGAGTATCATGGCATGGTTGCCGATTATATGCACCGTGTTGCAGCTGACCTTGATATAGAATTTACAGTGGTTGAGCCTGCAAATATGCAGGAATTGATGCGACTTGTTGAAGAGCGAAAAGTAGATGTGATTGCTGCTTTTGCAGGTAATCCTGCGAATACGGACTATATGCTGTTTACGAATCCGTACTTGGAGTTATCCACTGCAATTCTGGCAAATAGAAGTGAAAAAGATCCGCTGACTCTTTCTGTCATGGCAGAGAAAAAAATGGAGCTTGCGCTGCCCAAAAGCTACGATGTCCTTTCATATGTAGCTAAGTTTTATCCAAGTGTTCATGTCCAGACCACCTATAATTACCTTGCTGCGTTACTGCACGTTTCGTTTAATGAAATTGATGCAACTATTATTTCACTTCCGCAGGCTAGCTATTTTATTGAAGAAAAAGGAATCACGAATTTACGTGTGGCAGGATATACTGATTATCGTCTGTATTACCGTATGGGAGTGCGATCAGATATGCCGATTCTGGCGGATATTCTGCAAAAAGCTTTGGACAGTATTACGCCTGTTGAGCGCGAACGTATTCTTAAACGTTGGGTTCATTTGCAACAAGACTACCTCTCTGCATTCTTTTCTAACCGCTTCATATGGTACATTCTTGTCAGTATAGCTTCTTTCACGTTGCTTGCGTTTTCTGGAATTATCTTCTGGAACAGGACACTGCAATTGCGGGTAAATGAGCGCACGAAAGAACTTAAGCGGGAACTCAAAGACAGGACGCGTTTTCTTGCGGCGCTGGATCAGGCGGAAGATGGCATATTTATTTTAGATACTGACGGTTTTCTTGAATACGTCAACGCGTCGTTACTGAACCTGACATTGTATTCTGAAGAAGAAATGCTTGGACAGCATATATCCATGCTTCGTGCTGCAAAGCACCCGCAAGAGTTTTTTGAAAACTTATGGGGTGTCTTGCGTAGCGGCGGGGTATGGCGCGGTGAGACAATCTACGTAAAGAAAAACGGTGAGCATATTGCTGCGGAAGTAACCGCAACCCCTGTATTTGATGATAACGGATCACTCATAAATGTTATTGAGCTAATTCGAGATGTTACGGAAAAGCGTAAGATGGAAGAGCACCTGAAGCAGAGCCAGAAGCTCGAAGAATTGGGTACGCTTGCTGGTGGCATTGCACACGATTTTAATAATATTATTGCGGCAATATCCGGCTATGCAGAACTGGCGCTACCTGCGGCAGAACAAGGCAGTCGGGTTCGAACCAACTTGGAGCGTATCCAGAAAGTGGCAGAACGCGCGCGTGCAATGGTTCATCAAATATTGGTATTTTCACGCCGTAGAAAGCCTGAGCGAGTACTCGTAAACGTATCATTAATGGTGGAAGAAGTGTTGCAGCTGCTGCGGTCTTCTTTGCCTTCAACAATTGAAATAACAAGCGTGCTTGCTGATGACTGCACCGTTATGGCGGATGCGAGTCAGCTGCATCAGGTTGTGATGAATCTGGGAACAAATGCCGGATACGCAATGCGGACTGAAGGCGGCACGTTGCATCTTAGTACCTCAAAAGTCATGCTTAATGCAGAGGATGCACGTCTTAGCGGGTTATCTGCCGGATGGTATGTGTCACTGATTGTGGAGGATACCGGTGAAGGTATCTCCGAGCAGAATGTGCGTCGTATTTTTGATCCGTTTTTTACTACAAAGCCTAAAGGTGAAGGCACTGGCATGGGGCTTTCCATGGTGCATGGTATAATAACCAGTATGCGTGGACATATTGCAGTGGAAAGCACAGAGGGAGATGGAACCCGTTTTATTATTCTTTTACCGTACAGCAAGGGCGAACAGGCGGATAAAGCCGGTAATGGCGGGTCGTTAATGGATGGTCGCGGGCGTGTTATGCTGGTGGATGATGAGCACGATCTTGTGCACGTTTACACTGCTGCTTTGGAGGATTTGGGGTACGATGTTGAAGCGTTTAATGATCCTTCTGAAGCGTTGAAGGCATTTCGTGCTGCTCCTGACCATTTCGACATCGTGATTACAGACCAAACTATGCCGAAGTTAACTGGGGATAAGCTTGCCGCAGCTATTCATGCTATACGCCCTGAAGTTCCAATTGTGCTGTGCTCTGGATACTCAGATGCCATTGATTCCATCACAGAAGGAACAAGCGGAATTCGCAAAGTGTTGCTTAAGCCGTTTGAACTACGAGAACTTGCCAGAAGCGTACAGCTACTTGTTCGGCGGTAGGGTGGCAGTAACTGTAGGTGGAAGAAAAAAGTATCGCTGCTGTATGGCTCCTGTGGTATCGTCAAAGTAAAGTAACGAACCCGAGTAGACAGGAGAAGAGATGCACACCCTTGTTTTTGATGTCTACGGAACACTGGTAGACCCTACAGACGTCACAGTCCTGCTGGAATCACGTCTTGGCGAAAATGCAGTCCATTTTGCAAATCAATGGCGTAAAAAGCAGCTTGAATATTCGTACAGAATGGGGCTTATGCGTTGGTATCAGCCGTTTTCTCAATGCTCAAAGTATGCCTTTGAATATACATGCGAAGAGTTCGGGGTATCATTTACTGATGAGGAAAAGAAGGCACTTTTTCTGCGCAGCCTGTCTCTTCCTGCGTATGATGATGCAGAAGAGGCTCTGAAAAAGTTTTCGCAGACAGATGCAGGGCGTTTTGCTTTTAGCAATGGTGTGGCTGAAGACGTTGAAGCTGTGCTGACTTATTCGAATCTCCGTCCATATTTACAAGAGGTCGTGAGTGTTGATGCCATTAAAATATTCAAACCGTCACGGATTGCATATGGGTACCTGCTCGAACGCATTGCTTTGTACAATAATCCCAATGCCGAGGAACCCACCCACAATATACAGAAAGAATCTACCCAGCTTGATATGGATTTTGGAACGTCTCGTTGTCTTCATTACGTCGAATCAGGACTGGATGAACAGGAGCAGGAGGCAGTTATTAAAAAGCCTGCTTATGCTATGCAAGATGCTTCGTGCGTCTGGCTCATTTCTTCAAATCCGTTTGATGTAATAGGCGCAAAGGTTGCCGGATTGCAGGCAGTATGGATTAAACGTTCTCCAACCTCGGTATTTGATCCGTGGGGAGTGGAACCTACGCTGACTGTCGCAACGCTCACTGAATTGTATGATGTTTTACGATACCGAAATGTCCTTACCCTTATATAACGAGTGTCATCTACAGGGAGGAATCGACATGGCTGGAACATTAGCAGAACAACTGACCGCACAGCGTGAAGAGTTTAAACGAGTAGCTCCACAGTCTACGCAGGAAGTCATGCAGGACTCCGCGAACAGGCTAAAAGAATCTGGAATAATGGATACTGCCAGACATGCCGGTGACCATGCCCCTGATTTTGTGTTGAAAAATGTACATGGGCACGACGTAAATTTTGCCTCACTCCGGAAAAATAAACGAGTGGTTATTTGTTTTTATAGAGGCGGATGGTGACCGTATTGCAACCTTCAGTTGAAGGCTTTGCGTGACGTGCAAAAAGATATTGAAGCTCGGAATGCGACATTAATCGCTATTTCGCCGGAATTGCCTGACAATTCGTTATCTGAAGAAGATAAAAAATTGATTCCATTTGAAGTGTTGACTGATCCTGACAACAGGGTTGCGCGCCAGTTTGGACTTGTATTTACTTTGGATGAGAAATTACGCGAAGTGTACAAAGGATTTTCAATCGATCTTGAAAAAGCCAATGGGAATGGAAAATGGGAACTGCCGGTTCCTGCTGTTTATGTTGTAAATACGGATGGAACTATTCTCTACGATTTTCTTGATACTGACTATACCGTACGGCTTGAGCCTTCAGAAATTTTACGGATTCTGGATTCAATATAACTAGGAAAGCGTAATAAGCCCGCCTGTACTGCGTATAGGCGGGCTTTGACATGCTAGGCGTGTTTCTTTTGTAAGCTAGTGTTTTTTGCCGAATGCAATATTGAGCTTACGCATTCTGTGGCGCAGGGTGGAAGGGTTTATTCCCAGCAGTTGTGCTGCGCCGTCAGTTCCTTCAATTTTGCCATTGCAATGAGCTAATGTTTTTTCAATGTAGAGACGCATAACTTCGTCCAGCGTCGGAAACGTATTGCCAGTATCAACTGGTGGCAGTCGAGTTGCGGCGGATGCTGTTTCGGCAGGAGCAACCTCCACAAGTGGATATGTTGTGGTATTCGTTTCCGAAGGCTCGTTAAGAGACGAAAAAGTCAGCACTTTCCCTTGTCCCAGAATAAGCTGCCGTTCGATTATATTATGCATTTCGCGTACGTTTCCCGGCCAGCTGTATGCATGCAAGTTGTCAATTCCTTCTGCTGTAACAGGGGGTTGTGGAATGCCCAGTCGTTCGGAACATGTTTTCAAAAAGTGCGCAAGAAGCATCGGGATATCTGTCAAACGTTCGCGCAGCGGCGGGATTTCAACAGGGAACGTGCTGAGGCGGAACCATAGATCTTCACGGAATTTCCCTTCTTCTACCAGCTTTCTCAAGTCTCTATGTGTTGCGGTAACAATGCGGGCATCTACGGGGATTTCCACGTCGCCGCCAACACGCTCAATTTTTTTTTCTTGCAGAACACGCAGCAATCGTACTTGAGCATCCAGCGGCAACTCTCCTATTTCATCAAGGAATAGTGTGCCACCGCAAGCGCGTTCAAATCTTCCTTTGCGCTGTTGTGTTGCTCCTGTAAAGGCACCTTTTTCATATCCAAATAATACGCTGTCGACGAGCGCTTCAGGTATTGCGCCGCAGTTGACTGTAATGAATGGTTTATCACGTCTTGGTGACATGCGGTGCAACGCATTGGCAAGAACCTCCTTGCCGACTCCTGTTTCACCAAGAAGCATTACAGGTACATCTGTACCTGCAACCTGTGTGAGCATGTCCATCGTGGCTTTTAACCCTGAATGTGCGCCGATAATTGTTTCACCAGCTTTTTTTGCAAGCTCGCGTTGCAGGAATTTATTGTCATCTTGTAGCTGGTCTTTGACCGCTTTCAGTTCGTCAAACCGTAATGCATTGACAAGGGCAATGGTCAAAGGTTCACTAAGAGAAGAGAGAAGGTCTATTTCTTCTTCTGTAAATGCATATGGTCTGTCGCGTGTAACAGCGGCAGCACCCACAAATTCTCCTTCAATGCGCAGGTAACATATCATCCCTGAAAATACTTCAGTGGTTATTCGCTTGCTGACTTGTTTTGAAATTTCCTGATCTCTGGAGTTCGGGATGTATTCAAAAAGCATCTGCTCATCTTTAGCGCTTATCATAAAATCTTCATGAATTTCATCGCTAATGATTAAATCAGGAATAAGACGCTGTTTACCTTTATACATTGAAATAATGTTATGTAGAATTTGCTTCTCGTCATCGTAGATTTCAAAGCTGATTGTATCTACGGGCAATTCTTTCTCTAGGAATTGATTTAAATCCGTAATTGCCTTTTGCATATTGAGCGTGGAGCAAATTATTTTCGTAACACTTCTAAAAAAATCGTTTTTTTGCATAAGAGCTTCCCCTCCTCCTATACCTCATTCTGTCGCATATGATAGAAGAATGCCATTCTGTCGAATATAACAGGCATTCTGTTAAATACAACAGCTTTTGCTGCTGTCTGTATGTGTAAATTGGTAACCAGTTGTTTTTTTATATTTATTTTTTTGGCATGTAGATTGCTTTTTATGCATCGCTGCCGAACCAAAAAAAATAACACATTATCGCAAGCTGTTAAAAAAAGTTCTTTAGCACAACCATCAAATTGATGAAATTGTGGCGAGCTTTGTAACAATTGCAAATAGCACACGATTGGTTTCGTACATGACCTTCGGCAGCTTTTTATTATTTCTGTCGAACTAGGGTATGTTTTTACATTGTAACCTTACGTTGCTGTTACCTTTTCTTTCTTGCTGCGAATATCACCAAGCCATGTGTTTTTCCGTAGCGATGCTACCTTGAAGCACTTGTTTTACGTTGTTTTGTCAGGTGGAAAAGTAACCAGCGTATCTTTGCACAGGCAGTGTGAAAACGCATCCTAATATGAAATGACCACTTCATATTAGTAGATTATATGGACAGGATACACTTATGACCGCAGCCTTTGTCTGTAATTTTAGGGGAGACAGGTCTGCGTTTTTCTGGAGTATTTTTGTGGGAACACTACGTATTAAAACAGCCCTGTTTGTATTAGCAGGGCTTGTGATGCTGGCACTTCAAGGGTGCACTGGTGAAGAGAGAGTAAAAGCTGTCACAGTGGCAAAACCTGTAAAGGTTATTACTGTTAATGGCGGAACAGAATTAGTCGAGCGTGCATTTCCGGGGACTGTTGTTGCCGGTAAAAAAGCAGAAATTGGGTTTCGTGTTTCCGGTCAATTAAGCAAGCTGCTCGTTAACGCAGGAGAGCGTGTTACCCGCAATCAAGTAATTGCAACATTGGATAAAAGTGATTTCCAGACAACGCTGCGTGGGCTGGATTCGCAGCTTCGAGGGGCGATTGCATCGTTGCAGGAAGCAGAGCTTAACTTCAAACGTAACTCTGTGTTGTTGAAAGAAGACATTGTTTCCAAAGCTACTTTCGACAGCGCACACAGCACTGTTGAAAATGCCAGAGCTAAAGTGAAGTTACTGGAACAGCAGCGCGAACAGGCGCGTCTTAATTTGGAATACACCGTACTTCGTGCGCCTTTTGATGGTGTAGTGGCTCAAACGTATGTGAAAAATTTTGAAAATGTTCAGGCTCAGCAGCATATTGCACGATTAGATGATGTTGAACAACTTGATATTGAAGTGGAAGTTCCAGAACTGATTATCGCGATTCTTCAAGCTAAAACAGGTGTCCTTAAAAAGCCGTCTGTACGTTTTGCGGCAATGCCTGACAAATTATACGAAGGTGAGCTTAGAGAGTTTGAAGCGACGGCAAATGAACAAACCCGTACGTACACAGTTACTATTACATTGCCGCAGCCTGAAGGTGTAAGCATCTATTCAGGTATGACAGCTGAAGTTATCGGCTACTTGCCTAATGCATCTGATGGCAGTGTGAAAGCTATCCGTGTGCCTGTTAATTCCGTGGCTGTTGATGCAGAAAATAATCCTTTTGTGTGGGTTGTGCAGGATGACAACACAGTGGCGCGCGCTTCCGTGACGCTTGGGGACATGCAGGAGGATGAATATATTTTAAAAGCAGGACTGGAGTCCGGTATGCAGGTTGTAACCGCAGGGGTGCATTACCTTAAAGAAGGTCAGCCTGTGCGTGTATTGCAGGGTGAGATTGGAGAGTAGCTGTCATGAGTATTGGAGAATGGGCGATCCGTAAGCGTATAACAACGCTTACCATGATCGTAGTGCTTCTTGCAGGGGGGCTTGTTGCTTACCAATCCATGGGGCGACTTGAAGATCCGGAATTTACTATTAAAGATGCAATTGTTGTCACTGCATATCCGGGGGCAACAGCAGAAGAGGTTGCAGAAGAAGTTACAGATCGACTCGAAAGTTCTATTCAACAGCTTGCACAGCTCAAGGATGTGACTTCAGTATCATTGCCCGGTAAGTCCATCATCACAGTCAAAATCAAAGAAGGTTATAACAAGGAAACATTACCTCAGGTATGGGACGAATTGCGTCGCAAAGTGGGGGATGTGCAAGGGATGCTGCCTCTGGGGGCGCACCCTTCCGTTGTGATAGATGATTTTGGTGATGTATACGGTATTTTGTATTCTGTAACAGCAGACGGGTACTCGTATAAAGAATTGCAAGACTACGTTACATATTTACGCAAAGAGTTGCTTGTTATTCAGGACGTAGCCAAGGTCAAGGTATGGGGCGAACAGCGCGAAGCTGTGTTTATCGAAATGCCGCGTGCAAAGCTGCGCCAGCTTGGGGTGACAACGCAGTCGATTGTTGGTGCTCTTAAACAGCGTAACCTTGTCTCGGATGCAGGTAATGTTCAGGTCGGGCGAGAATACATTCGTATATCCCCGTCTGGTGGTATTACTTCAGTAGATGCACTTGGCGATATTTATGTCACAGATGCAGGTTCTGGAAAACTGGTGTACTTGCGAGACCTTGCCACCATTACTCGTGGATATATCGAGCCTTCAACAAATATTATGCGGCAGAATGGAACGCGAGGGCTGGCTGTAGGCATTTCGTTGGCATCAGGCGGTAATATCGTTGATCTTGGCAAGCGCGTAACAGCACGTCTTGCAGAGCTTGATGCAGAGACACCTGTCGGGTTTCAGATTAAACCGATCTATTTTCAGCCGGACTACGTCACAAAAGCTGTCGAAGGCTTTGCTGTCAGCCTGCTTGAGGCGGTAGGGATTGTTGTCGTAATTCTCATGATATTCATGGGGCTGCGGAGCGGGCTTCTTATTGGCACAGTATTGCTGATTACAGTATGCGGCTCGTTTATCTTCATGAAAATGATGGATATTCAACTGCAAAGGATTTCGTTGGGCGCGCTTATTATCGCACTGGGTATGCTGGTAGATAACGCAATTGTTGTTACCGAAGGTATGCTTGTCCGCATCCAGCAAGGTGAAGATAAAATTGCAGCAGCCCGCGCTGTAGTGTCACAAAATATGTGGCCGTTGTTTGGCGCAACGGTTGTTGCGGTTATGGCTTTTGCTGCAATTGGTCTTTCAAGCGATGTTACTGGTGAATATTGCGGCTCGTTGTTCTGGGTGTTGCTGATATCATTAATGCTCAGCTGGGTAACCGCACTGACGGCAACTCCGTTGTTATGCGAAATGTTTTTGCACAAAAAGGAAGGTGCGGAAGCAGCAGACCCATATGGTAGCTTTTTATTCCGCGCTTATCGTGGTTCACTTCGAGCTTGTCTTAACCATCGCTGGGTAACTATTGGTGCTTTGCTCACTGTAATGGTCGCCTCTGGCTATGCAATGCAGTATGTCGATCAGATGTTTTTCCCAGCTTCTACTCAGCCACAATTTTTTGTGGATATCTGGAAGCCGGAAGGGGCTGATATTAGTTCAGTAAGTGATGATCTCCGTAAATTTGAGCAAAAATTAGCAACGGATGAGCGTGTTGAATTTACATCAACCTTCATCGGTGCCGGTGCTCCTCGTTTCATGCTGGTATATGCTCCTGAACAGAGTTATCCAAACTACGGTCAGCTTATTGTAACCATTAAGGATTACCATGATGTGCCAGCAATGATTAAAGAATACAGGGAGTATGCAAGCAAAGCGTTTCCTGAAGCATTCTTTAAATTTAAAAAGGTACGGCTTGGTCCGGGGCGTGATGATCCGGTTGAAGTTCGTTTCTCAGGTCCAAACCCTGAGGTTCTTCGAGAGTTGTCCCGTAAGGCGCAGGCAATTTTTAGAGCGAACGACAACGCGCGTGGTATTCGCGATAACTGGCGACAGAAAGCAAAAGTCATTGTTCCTGTGTTGAATGAGCAGGCGGTACGCCGTGCTGGGTTGGATCGACCTGATGTCGCAAAAGCGTTGCAGGCGGCATACGTGGGAGCTGCTGTTGGCGTCTATCGTGAAGGCGATACGCTGCTGCCGATCATGCTGCGTCCTCCTAAAGAAGAGCGCACAGAGGTTGGTTCAATGAGCTCTGTACAAGTGTTCAGTCGTGTCTCAAATAGCATGATCCCGCTAGGTCAGCTTGTTTCTGAGTTCAAGACAGAGTTTCAGAACAATGTGCTGCATAAACGTAACCGCAAACTTACCATCACCGTTTCATGTGAAGCCCGTGAAGGCTTGCCAATTGGGTTATTTAATGAATTACGACCGTTGATTGAATCAATGCCTCTTCCTGCTGGATATAGCATGGAGTGGGGTGGTGAATATGAGGATTCTACTGACGCTCAGGCTGGGTTGTTTGGCACTATTCCATCAACTGTAGTTATGATGATTCTCATCACAATTGCACTATTTAACTCCCTGCGAGAGCCTTTGATTATCTGGCTTACAGTGCCGTTGGCGATCATTGGTGTTGCATGGGGGCTGCTAGTATCCGGTCAACCATTTGGCTTTATGGCTTTGCTTGGCTTCTTGAGCCTTATGGGGATGCTCATCAAGAACGCAATTGTGTTGCTGGATGAAATTAATTTGCAAATACGAGAAGGAAAGGAACCTTTTACGGCTGTTCTGGATGCTTCAGTAAGCCGTGTCCGTCCTGTTATGATGGCAGCGAGTACAACAGTACTTGGTATGCTCCCGCTGCTAGCCGATGCATTCTTTGTATCAATGGCTGTAACCATTATGGCAGGTCTGACCTTTGCAACTGTGCTGACGCTGGTTGTTGTGCCGACGCTCTATGTAATTCTGTTTAAGATTAGAGAAAAGGTGGCGTAACAAGTACGGGCGCATCTGAATGGTGCGTCCGCATCTGGCTGGTACTGGATTGAGCATGAGCTAACACATGCTCAAGAAAAACTTCTCTCGACCATGCATCATGCAGAACGCGAAAGTTCCAACTTTCCCCTTAGAGTTGGCACTCTATCTCATTCGCGCCTGCACTGGAAGCCCATGCTTACTCTCGCATGGGCTTCGTCGTTTCTTTTATCGAACTTGCACTACTGGAAAACGAGGTTTCAGAGTAATACCGGCGCGTTCTCGGATAGAGTCTGCATGTCGTTGCGCTTGTTTAAGCAAATCTTTTTCGTCGAACGTGCAAATCTCTTTATCTTTCATCAGCCATTTTCCGTCGCACATTGTGTGCGTTACATTTGTCGAATGCATGGAGTATACAAGGCTGGAAACAGGGTCGTGCACTGGAACGGAACCGGGCATGAGAGCTGGGTTGATAATGGCAAGGTCAGCTTTTTTCCCGACGCTGAGTGAGCCAATCTGATCTTCCCAGAGAAGCGCTTTCGCACCATTGACGGTTGCCATTTCTAAAATGGTTTCTGCCGGAACCGTTGTCGGGTCAAGCGTGCGTCCTTTGTGAATGAGTGCTGTCAGGTATAGTTCATCAAGCATATCCATACGGTTGTTGCATGGCGCTCCATCCGTTGCAATGGTAACGCATATTCCTTGCTTGAGCATTTCAGGAACCGGCGCGAAGCCGAGAACACGCATAGCTGCACCCGGGTTATGGGACACTTTTACATTGTGCTTTGCGAAAAGGGATATTTCGTTTTCAGTGAGCCATACGGTGTGCACTGCAAGAAAATTTGAATCCATCACACCAAGGTTTGCGAGATGCTCCACTGTGGTTGCGCCGCGTGTTTTTTGGGAGAATTCAACTTCTTCTTTGATTTCTGCAACATGCATGTGGATACCGACATTATGCTCATCTGCGAGCTGTTTTGTGCGGACTATAAGCTCATCTGAGTTGTTAAATATGGTACGCAAACCAAACCAGCAGCGGATTCGATCATTTTCTGCACCGTTCCAGCGTTTGATAAGCTCAAGCTGAATTGCAAGTGCTTCGTCTGTGCTTTCCTGACGATCTTCGGGAATACCTTCACCGCAATCCATTGTAGAGCGTGCAAGAATGCCGCGTATCCCAGCTTTTGTTACAGCGCGTCCCATCGCATCAACGTGTTGTCCGCCGGGTTCTGCAAAGCATGTTACGCCGGAGCGAATGAGTTCTGCGCAGCAGGCGAGGGCAGATATTTCTACATCTTCTTCTGTCATTGCAAGTTCATACGGCCATGTACGGTCATGCAGCCATGTAAGCAAGTCAACATCGTCACCGAGTCCGCGACCTAACTGCTGACAAAGGTGGACGTGTGTATTGATGAGCCCTGGGATGATGATAGACCCTGTACAGTCAATAACTTCGGCATCAGGAGCAATATCGCATCGATCCACAGCACCTATTGTAGTGATGCGATCATCAGTAATAAGAATGTCGCTGTTGACGAACATTTCTCTATTCTCGTTCATAGAAAGAATGAGCGCATTGCTCAATAGTATCTGCGACATATGTCCTCCGCGAAGATCAGTAAAAAAAGTGGGAAATATGCTTGTGGGTGCGTGCTGTCAATTTTTCAGTCTTGAGACAGTCTACGAGACAATCGGGGTTGGCGTATAGTGGCTGCTGCTTGTTATATTGAAGAATATGCTGGGAGGGACGTTTTGCAGTAGACGTTAAGAAGTGAATATACTACATATGTCAATCGGCAACGAAGTCGCGGGAAACGGCTGTTGCCGATGGTGTCGGACCTTATTTGCTCAGGAATACTCCTAAAGTATTGCGACAGTAAGTGAGGAGGGAATCCGGCGTGGTTTGTTTTGGTTAACCATTGAATAATGACACGAAGCTATACGCGTATGTAAAACTTGATTTTGTCTGGGTTTTACATATATGTTAAAAATGTTGAAGAGAGTTTCTTTAGCATCTGCTCATTGTTATTTTCTTTGTAAGGAGTTAGTAGGTATGGAACGAGTACTTAAAGATCGTTATAAGCGTGAGTTTGTTGAGGTTATATGCCCTATATGCCGTAAAACTCAGATTATAGCTGTGCCCGAAGAGCCGTTGCCTAAATGTGATACGTGTAAACGGGACATGGTCATTAAGGAAGTTTTGACCGAAGGGAAATACTAACTCGTATTGTTTTTGTTTTTATTTATTATGGGAGAATAGGGATGAAATTTGTAAAAGTACTCTTAGTGCTGGCAATGACATTTATGCTCGCAGCGCCTGCTTCTGCGGCTGATATTGAGCTTGCTAAGCAGTCTACAATTAACAAAATTCTTAAAAGTGGCGAACTCCGCGTTGGTTTTGACGCAAGTTACGCTCCATTTGAAATTACTGACAAAAATGGTCGCTACATCGGTTTTGATATCGACCTTGCAAAAGAGCTTGCAAAAGCTATGGGCGTGAAATTTGTGCCAGTCAATACTGATTTTGACGGCATCATTCCTTCTCTGCTCTCTAATAAATTTGATGTTATCATTTCCGGTATGACTCTTACCCAGCAGCGTAACCTTCAGATTGGTTTCTCTGATGCGTACTTCCTTATGGGACAGGGCGTAATGGTTTCCAACAAGCTTCAGGGTAAAATTACTCGTTACAAAGAGTTGAACGACCCTAAATACGTTGTTGTATCCCGTCTTGGTACCACAGGTGAAGAAGCTGTTAAAAAGTATCTCCCTAAAGCAACATACAAATCTTTCGAAAAAGAAGTTGATTGCGGCATGGAAGTTATTGCCGGTCGTGCTGATGCTTTTGTTTTCGATATTCCTGCTCTTGAAAACATTGCTTCTGTTCAGGGTAAAGGCAAAGTGTTCGTACTGAACGATCCTTTCACTTTTGAACCTATGGCAATTGGTTACAAACAGGGTGATCCTGATTTTGCTAACTTCCTCAACAACTTTATCTTCCAGTTCAAAAACGACGGTCGTTACCAGCGTCTTTACGACAAATGGTTCCGTTCCGAAGCTTGGAAATCCCAGTTGAAGAAATAGGATTTTTTGTCTACTACAGGGTCGGTTTACCACCGACCCTGTTTATTTGCCTGTCATTCCTGCCTGCTATGCAGTGGCAGCCCAAATATTCATAGGCTTACAAAGCTTCCTTCTAGTTTTTTGGTTTGCTGCAATTTTGCAAGTGAGCTGAAGCTGGAAGGTTTTACTGTTTTTTAGAACTCGTTCGTAACGTGTTGAGATAAGGATACGCAGATGATGAATTATACAGGACTCGATCGTCCTAAGAAGCCGGGGTATTTCCTGTTCTGGAAAGCCATGTTTGTGGCAATTTGCCTGCTTGGCATCGGCTTCATTTACGCTGCTGCAGATTTTGTAGATTATAACTGGCGCTGGGAACAGGTGCCGCAATACTTCTGGCTGGATAAAGACCTTGAGGTTCGTTCTGAAGCTGAAGGTGATCTGACCAAGATTGATAAAACTGCCGCAGGATATACGATTATTATTCAGGATGGCAGCCACGAAGAAGTGGTTAACATGCCGCCTGATGCCAATATTTTCCTGATGGAAGGCGATTACGTATATATGGGCGATACTATCGGTGAGTATCGTGTCAGCAAGCCGGGCATTTTGCTTGAAGCTACCTACGTAACCCTGAAAGTCTCTATGCTCGCGATTGTTCTCGGCATTGTTGTCGGTATTATTAGCGGGTTGATGCGTATTTCTGAAAACCCTTGTCTGCGCTGGCTCTCCATCACGTATGTCGAACTTATCCGTGGTTCTCCACTGCTTGTTCAAATTTTTCTCTGGTACTTCGTAGCAGGCTCTCTTATCAACGCTATGCTTGATAAAATCGGGCTAGATCCGATTCCAGCACTGTGGTACGGCGTGTTTGCTCTTGCAATCTTTACCGGTGCGTATGTTGCAGAAATTGTCCGTGCGGGTGTTCAGTCTGTGCATCGTGGTCAGAGTGAAGCTGCTCGTGCTTTGGGTCTTAGTGGCCCACAGGCGATGCGTAAGGTTATTTTGCCTCAGGCATTCCGTCGTATTCTTCCTCCGCTTGCAGGGCAGTTTATCAGCCTTATCAAAGACTCTTCATTGCTTGGCGTAATTGCTGTGCGTGAGCTGACAAAGGCAACTCGTGAAGTTATCAGTTCTTCTCTTATGTCTTACGAACTGTGGATTTCTTGTACCATTATGTACCTTGTACTTACCTTTGCCCTTTCTGTGGCTGTTCAGTACCTTGAAAGGAGAGCAGTACGATGATTAGCGCTAAAAACGTTAATAAATATTTTTATATTCCTGAAGAGCTTCACGCTCTTAAAGATGTCTCCATGGAAGTTGCAGCAGGTGAAGTGCTTGTTGTTATCGGTCCATCCGGCTCAGGGAAGTCTACTTTTCTCCGATGCTTGAACCGTCTTGAGTATGCTAACAGCGGCTCAATTACCATTGAAGGTACTGAGGTATTAGACCCTAGCTGCGATATTAATGAGATTCGCGCTGAAGTTGGGATGGTATTCCAGTCTTTCAACTTGTTCCCGCATATGACTGTGCTTGAGAATATTACCATGGCTCAGCTGACCGTGCGTAAGCGTTCTAAGAAGGATGCAGAGCAAAAAGGTATGGCATTGCTGGAAAAAGTTGGTCTTGCACATAAATATAATGTGTATCCTGACCAGCTTTCTGGTGGTCAGCAGCAGCGTATTGCTATTGCTCGCGCTCTTGCAATGGACCCGAAAGTATTGCTGTTTGACGAGCCTACCTCTGCGCTTGACCCAGAAATGGTTGGCGAGGTTCTGGATGTTATGAAAAACCTTGCGAAAGAAGGTATGACAATGGTTGTTGTTACTCACGAAATGGGCTTTGCCCGTGAAGTGGCAGACCGTGTTGTCTTTATGGACGGTGGTCAGCTTGTTGAAGAGGGTACACCGGAACATTTCTTTACAAGCCCTGAACATGAAAGAACCAAGCTGTTCCTGAGTCAGATTTTGTAAGATAGAGTTAGACGTAGTTGAAATTGCAAAAAGCGGACTTATCACAAGTCCGCTTTTTTACTTTTTGCCGATAGCTTTTGCCTATACGTAAGCAAAGTATTGTTTTGATATTATAATCAAACAATATGTTGTGTTTTCAGAATAAATTACGTTATAGACAAAGGTGGTAGGCTTCTTTGTGAAAAATTTCATTTTTCTTGACTCTTACGGCAGGAACTTCCTACAAAAGGTGTATTGTTTTTGCTAAAAAGTTTCTCTAAGATATGAAATTGACTTGATTTAATTGTGTACCACTGTATTTTGTCAAGCCAGTGCTGTTGTTTTAGTATAGCACAATGTGATTTTTCTCTGTGTAAAGCAAATTTTTGGGCAACTTCAATGTCTTCACTTTTGTTTTACATTTTTACTCATGTAAAAACAAAATACGTTGGTTTGCAGGTAATCAAGAAGAACATCAAAAAATAACTTTCTGCAATGCATTGCAGCCATGATATATGAACGCACATTATTTCACAGCATCAAAAGCTCTTTCAAAGGGTGAAACTGTTTTTGTAGGTAGGAACGGAGACGACGCGCAGTTGTTAGCGACCATCAATACTACGCTGCCTCCTGCGTACTTTCCTGTTGGAACCGTTTTTTCAGCTAATGGCAACAGCTCATGTCCATACTTTATGGTTGTTCAGAATGGATATTCTCCAGCACAACATGGAGTTCATTCTGTTGAAGGCATGTGGGTTGAAATGCTCTGCGATCTTCAACAAGATTCTTGTGTAGTAGCAGCACACAAAGAAGAACTGAGCCTCGCATGGGTTACACTTTCTGACAAAGGTGCTCGCAAGGAGCGCGTAGACGGAAGTGGACCTTTGGTTGAAAAGCTTGTGCGGGAGAAATATTCTCTCGCATATTCTCGAGGGTACATCATTGCTGATGAAGAGTTACAGTTGCGTCAATTGCTTTGTGATTTAGCATTGCGGCAGAAGTTTGATCTTATTGTAACAACGGGCGGAACAGGCGTAGCTCCGCGCGATGTTACACCAGAGGCAACCGTTAAGGTTATCGATCGACGGCTTCAAGGAATGGAGCAGGCAATGATGGCAGCCAGTTTGCAAAAAACACCGAATGCTGTCATTTCGCGTGCAATTGCAGGTACTCTCGGAACTTCCTTGATAGTGAATATGCCGGGTAGTACAAAAGCTGTTGCAGAAAATTTGGAAGCGGTTCTCCCAGCATTCGGGCATACTATTGCCAAATTGCAGGGGGATCCGGCAGATTGCGGAAACTAGGGAGAATCTGTGGTTTTTCAGCATGAGTGTCAGGGGGGCGGGATCGCCTATACAGATGAAAGTTTTTTTAAGGTTCGACTGTTTGATCTTGTCAGTGCACTAGCCCGTTCATTAGACATGGTGTCGCAAACTCTTGCAGGGCATCATACAAATGTCGGTTTTCTTACATCAAGCATAGCTGGGTGTTACGGCTTGAGTGACGCTGAGTACCGAAATATTGTGCTAGCAGCTATGCTGCATGATATAGGTGCTGTGTCACTGTATCCTGCCGTTGATTCATTATTGTTTGAAGATGACACGATTAAGCACTCCATCGCTGGTTCGGTCATAATCAGTTCGTCAAAAAAGTTACAAGATATTCCAAAGCTTGTGGAGCATCATCATACTCCGTGGGAAGAATTGCGTGAGTTGGATAGTTACTATCAACTAAGCAATATTATTAATCTTGCGGATTTTATTGATGTGAATACACGTAGAGATCGCCCCGTGCAGGATCAAATACCGGATTTGATTTCGCTGTGTAAAAAACACAAGGGCACAATGTTTAATCCTGATTACATTGAGGCTCTGCGCGAGGCTGAATCAAAGCCCCATTTTTATCCAAACCTTCGAGCTGCACACGCACAAACAACATTAAATATTTCATCGCAATTTGATGAAGATGTTCTTGATGCAGACGGTGTGCTGGATTTTACTGGGCTATTTGCGACGGTTATTGATTTCCGTAGTCGATTTACAGCAACGCACTCTCAAGGTGTTGCTGTTACATCGTGCGTGCTTGGTCGCTGGCTCGGCTTCAATGAAATCCAGCAAGTGTTGTTTCAAATAGCAGGGCGGTTGCACGATATCGGAAAGCTGGCAGTTCCTGCGGCGTTGCTGGAAAAAAATGGTCGATTGACGAGTGAAGAATTTGCCATCATCCAGCGGCATGCAACATATACGGAGCATATTCTGTCTGATATCCCAGGACTGGAAATTATTCGCGACTGGGCATGCCAGCATCATGAGCGATTAGATGGTACCGGATATCCGCATGGACTTTCTGGTGATGATATTTCGCTTGGCTCACGTATTCTTCAGGTTGCAGATGTGTTTACCGCAATTACTGAAGATCGACCATATCGTAAGGGTATGGACTTTGCGCAGGCAACAAAAGTACTCAGGCAGCTTGGCGATTCTCAAAAGCTTGATCCAGTTGTTGTTGAAGTTCTTATTGAGCGGTATGATGAGATTAATGAACTGCGCTGCAAAGGGCAGATGCAGGCTCTTGAACATTTTTCTAATTATTCAGAAGTGCTGTATAGTAAATATGGCATTGTTGTTAAGGATGTTTCATGATTTCGGCTTCTACTCTTTTTGCTAAGTTTGGTGCTGTGTGCCGAATGGTTAAGATTGAGCACTCTATTTTTGCACTGCCGTTTGCATACCTCGGGCAGTTTATCGCGGCTGGCGGGATTCCTTCCTTGAAGCCGTTTTTGCTGCTTACTGTGGCAATGGTTGCGATTCGTTCCGTAGCAATGGCGTTCAATAGAGTTATTGATCTTCCGTTTGATTCTAAAAATCCGCGTACGCAACAGCGACCGCTTGTAACTGGTGAAATTACACCAATGCAGACATGGTTTTTTATTGCGGTGATGGCTGCAATTTTTGTTGTTGCGTGTTTCTTTATAAATGAACTCAGCTTTATGCTGTCTCCAGTAGCGTTGTTTGTGGCTGTGTTTTATAGCTTGCTCAAACGTTTTACATGGCTTTGCCATTTCTGGCTCGGTGCAGTGCTTGCTTTGTCACCGTTGGCAGGCTGGATAAGTGTTGACCCGCAATTTACTGTTCCGGCAGTACTTTTTGCATGGGGTATTTTATTCTGGGTTGCAGGGTTTGATATTATCTATTCATGTCAGGATATGGGCTATGACCGCACTGCGGGGCTGCACTCCGTTCCTGCACATTTTGGGCTTGAATCTGCATTGGTAATCTCTTCATTCTGCCATGTTGTGACAGCAATAATGTTTCTTATGGGAGGCTGGGCAGCAGGGCTTGGTTGGGCATATTTCGCCGTGTGGGCTGTTGTTTCCGGCGTGTTGTTCTGGGAACACTGCATCATCAGTGCTGATGATATGAGCCGGGTTAATATGGCGTTTTTTACCATGAACGGTTTTATTTCAGTTCTGCTGTTTGCTGGTGCTCTTGCTGGTATTTTTTATTAGCAGACTTAATTGATACAACGAAAAAGGGAGAGGCTGATTTTCAGCTTCTCCCTTTTTTTATTTCGTGACCGATAATAACACTGGCTGGTTTGTGTCCGGTAGCAATATTCCCCCAAGGTTCAAAATCCATGGAAAGAAGACGTCATGGGATAGAGATGAACCTACGTGCTTCTTAAGCGTATCAACTGTTGTTTCGTTAAGTTTGCGATAATCATCTGAATACCAGATAAAAAACGGGACGTTTCGCTGTTCGGGTGCTAGCGCGTTTCCGTGCCCAAACCGTCCCTCTTCTCCAAGCGATTCGCCGTGGTCAGAGCTATAGATAACGACTGCATTTTTATCTCTGACGAGTTCGATAATAGATGCAAGAAAGCTGTCTGTCGCAAGGATGCTGTTATCGTAAGCGTTGCTGACTTGTTGAGGTTGCATTTTCTCGTCATATGCATCCGGTAAGAATTTTTTGAATTCCTCAGGATATCGCGCAGCATAGTTTGCATGGCTGCCACGAGTGTGCAGTGTTATTGCCTGATTGTGTTGTGCATTTGCTACAAGTGTTTCTTGAAGAGGCGTAAGAAGCATTGCATCATAAAACTCGCCATACGAAACGTTACCCAGTGAGTTTCTGAAAATGCTATTGTCTACATCACCAATAGCTTTTGTCGTTGGAGTATCATTACTATTGAAACGGTCATTAGCTGATATCCAAGTCGTCTTGAATCCATGTTTTTTGAATAGCCCGAGGTAAGAACTCATAGTGGATTCAGGATGCTGACTGGTTGCTGGTGTAATCATCGCTGGAACTGAAAGGCGAGTGTATGCCGCAAACGATTGAATTCCCCCAAAGTTGATGAGATTTTTTTCTTTTATCAATTTAGGGGTGGTTTCTCGCGGGTATCCGTTTATTTGAAAACGGTCAGCGCGGGCAGATTCGCCGATGACAACAATAATGTGCAACGGCTTCTTTTGAGGAATAAAAATAGAAGGCAGCTTGGCACTGCTTTCGCGTTCACCCTGCGTAAGGTTTTCGAAATATTGTCCAGAAAATTCAGCAATACAGGTTATAACTGAATACGGAAAGATATACTTGGTTGCTGTAATAGGGCGAACAACCCGTACATGCGGGTTTTTTTTATATTTGCCCAACAAAAAAGTTGTAGGCAGCAAGACAATGAAAAGGATTGCGACGACCTTACCATTAAATTTCCCTGAAGAATGTTTTAACAGGTAGGTAAGGATGCTTGTAAGTAATAGGGCGATTGCGCCAAATATGATGAGTTCTGTTGTTATGAACTCACCAGCTTCGCCTGTAGTTGTCTCTAGCAAAAGAAAAAGAAGTTCTTTGTCTATTTTTATGCGATAAACACCATAAAAGTAGCTTGTGATGGCGCTTGCAAAAAAGATGGGTGGAATTGTGTACACCGCAAGTTTGCGTATGTGGCAAACCAAATACATAACGAAGAAATTAAACAGAAGCAGATACGCAACAGCTGGAAGTAAGTAGGCAATTGGAAGTCTTACAATGTCTGGAAGCATTAAGACTGAGAAGAGGAATGAGAGCAACGCTGCTAAGTTCATTTTTTTCAACGCATGACTCCTGAATGGATGATGTCAAAAAAGTGAAAGTTGAGTGTCAATTAGAACTTTGCAGATATGCCAGCTACAGGCAAAAAAAACAACCCCTCACTCTTGAAAAGTAAGGGGTTGCATTATTTTTGAATAAAGAACGGAAGTTGTTAGCCCGCTGCGAGCAGTTTTCCTTCAATAAAGTCTGTAACTACAGCAACAGGAGCATTTACTGTAATGCCTTTAACAAGAGAAATGTGTTTCTCTTTCAATGCATCACATGTGTCCTGTGGTACATCCTTCGCTAATACATAACCTGTATCAAGACGTTCAAGGAAAGAAGCAGTGGCTTTTGCTTCGTGTTTAGGAGCATCTACTGTTTCTGTAGAAACGATTTTCTTGGTTTCAGCATCAGCAGTGGCAATGACATATTGTTCAGCAAGATGCATGGAAGGCGCCAATGTTCCTTTAGCCACAGGCAGAGCAACTTTAATAGTGCCTTTGTGTGGTGGCAGTACTGGATGCAGCTTGTGGGAAGGAGCAGCGCCATCATCAAGCATGAGGATCGGCTTGATGATTTTTTGAATGCTTTGTGCAGTCGGGCTTTCTTTTTGAACAGAAAGGAATGCATAACCTTCGTCACCGGAACGAACAATTTCCGGATCAAGTGGAATGTCACCAAGGAAGCGTACGCCTACTTCTTTAGCAAGATCTTTACCGCCGCCTTTGCCGAAAATGTTTTCTACATTACCGCACTGTGAACACACAACGCCGCTCATGTTTTCGACAATACCCAGAACCTGATTGCCTACGTCGCCTACAAAGGTAACGGAACGACGAACGTCGTCAATAGCAACACCCTGAGGTGTTGTTACAATAACAGCCTGTGCATCATTACCAAGTAGCTGCATAACAGAAAGTGGTTCGTCACCTGTTCCTGGAGGGCAGTCAACAACCATGTAGTCAAGGTCGCCCCATACAACATCAGAAAGTAACTGTTTGATGAAGCCCATTTTTACCGGACCACGCCAAACAACAGGCTGGTAGGAGTTAGGGAGCAAGAAGCCAAGGGACATAACGGAGAGGTTTTCGCTCCATGTCACAGGCTCGATGAAAGATTCTTCAATATGAACTTTGGAGTCGCGCATGCTTAAAAGGCGTGGCACGCTTGGGCCGTGTACGTCGACATCAAGTAAGCCGACTTTTTTACCTGCAAGAGAAAGCCCGATAGCAATATTGGTGGCAACGGTACTTTTACCAACGCCGCCTTTACCGGACATAACAACAATTTTATGTTTAATACGGCTTATAGTACGGTGCATACGTGCTTCGCCAGCATCCAGTTCAGTAGGTGCTCCGCCGCATGATCCAGAAGAGCAGCTACCGCTGTTGCAGTCAGAACTCATGATGGTCTCCAAACAGTTGGCTAGTGCCGCGTTGTAAAAATCAGCCTGTCAGGTGCGGCAGTTAATAGAGGCAGACTGTGTATAATCGAAGTATAATGTCAGTAGTCACTAACGTGAGGGTTGTCTAGAGGCTACTGTGTTTTTTATTTTTCAGCAGTTTGATTTCAGATACTTATCTAAGATTTTTATGAAAAAAAAGCCCCCGAAATACGGGGGCATTTGTATGTACAATTTTTGTATCGACTAATTACTTCTGCTTTGCAGCGTGTGCTTCGCGAAGCCAGTTGTACCATGTATCAAGACCATCGCTGGTGGTGCAGGATGTCTGGAATACTGGCATGTCTTTATTTAACTGGGTGGCAAATTTAATGGCACGTTCAACATCAAACTGAACGTATGGAAGTAAATCGCACTTGTTAAGAATCATCGCTGAAGATTTTTCAAACAGGGCAGGATATTTTTCCGGCTTGTCGTCACCTTCCGGTACGCTGAGAAGCGCAACTTTAAAGTCTTCGCCGCAGTCGAATTCTACCGGACATACAAGGTTACCGACGTTTTCGATAAAGAGAATGTCAATTTCATCCAGATCAAAATTAGCCAGTGCAGCAGTAATCATATTACTGTCGAGATGGCAACCGCCATCTGTATTGATTTGAACAGCTTTGGCTCCAGTTTCGGCAACTCTGCGAGCATCATTGTCTGTCTGGCAGTCACCTTCAATAACAGCCATTGTAAATTCATTTTTAAGGTCTGTGAGAGTGCGTTCAAGAATAGAAGTTTTTCCGGCACCCGGTGAACTGATGAGGTTAAGAACAAGAATGCCGTGTTTAGCAAAAAGTTCTTTTAAATTTACTGCTATTTTATCGTTTGCTTCAAGTATGTTGCGTACTACTGGGATTTCCATGTGGGTCACTTACTCCGCTTCAAGATGATCTACGTAAAGTTCTTTTCCTGTGAGCACTGTGTGCCCGAATAAATTTTCGCACGACGGACACGGCATATAGAAAAGATCTGTCCCTTCCGGCGTAAACTCTGTAGAGCATTCACCGCAAGTGACAGTCACAGGAATTTCTTTAAGTTCCAGCTCAGCGCCATCTAACGAGGTCTCTTTTGTTTGTACTTCAAATGCAAACTCAAGTGCATCTGGCACAAGGTTTGTTAATTTGCCGTAACAAACGCGAACCATCAGTAATTTAGAGGCATTATGCTTCGCCATCTCTTCCTTGACGATATCAATTAGACTTGCTGCTATTGCCATTTCATGCATTTCAGAAACGTAAAGCAAAAGATACTAAGCGTCCACAATGTTTTTTAAATACTAGTTTGATGTCCTAACATACTGTTTTCAACATAAAAAGCGTATGATAGGGTGCGTGCTACAGTATATGTTCATAATATTGGGGGCAATATATGAAAGAAGGCGTATATCACACGTCATCCAGTCTTTGGATTGGTGCCGGTGCAACAAGAAGAAAAAGTATTTCAAAGAGATACTGGTTTGCACGTACGGGGCCGGAAGGGTATATCGAAGTTCAGCTGCTTACAAGTAACCTGACTCCTATAGGTGACAAACGGCTGATTGAGTATGATGAGTTTGAAGATGAATATGTTTTTGAACCTGGTTTGCTTGCGCTTGAAGTTCAATCAACATCTATCGGCAGCGATAATGAAGTTATTGAATTGCTCAAGTTTGAACCGGATGATGGTACATCATCCACTGGGCGTAAGAAAACACCTCTTCACCATGAAGAGCGGGAAGCAACTGAGCAATTTGATAAAGGCATGAGCCTGCTGAGTGGCGGGTATGCAAAGCAGGGACGCAAGATTCTGCTTGCTGTACCTGAGAAAAATGTGAACTGGAAAAAGAGGCATAAGCACCTCTTTAATGGTTTTGGAACGCAGTTACGTAAGCAGCGTGAGCCGGAAATAGCATTAAAACATTACTTGAAAGCTGTTGAGCTTTCTCCTAATGATGACCACTTGTGCTATAATGTTGCCCGTGTGTATTATGATTTGCGAAAGATGGCTGATTGCAAACGATGGTTGAACCGTGCTCTTGTTGCAAACCCGAAATTAGAGCCAGCGCAAAAATTTCTGCGTGCGATAACGAGCAGGTCGCAATTACGATAATTTGAACGTCAGTAGGAAGTACGTTGTGTTGCATTTAGAATATAAAGGTGTGTATTCAACTTTTGAATATGAGCAGAACTCTGCGCCAGCAGAACAGACTAAGCGTAACTGGCTAGTATGGTTTACAGATAACGATACGGTCATGATCCAAGCTTTGTCTGTCCAAAATACAGTTGCAGGTCAACAGTACCGCCTGCGCATTGAAGACTTTATTCACAGGTTTGTAGAAGAGCCGGAGGTGCTGCTGCCGCCGCAGGTTCTTGCACACGCCCATCTTGTGGAACACGAGGCACGTTCTTTGCCGGATGAGCCATACAAGTTTGTGCTTAAAGATAAGTACGGTAGTGAAGTAACTCCTGAGCTTGTATCTTCTTCAGAAGCGTTGGAAATTGCGCGTAAAGAAGCCGAAAGGTTTGCTGAAGAGCAGAAAACACCTGAGAATGTATCCAAAAATTTGAAAGCAAGTTTTGAAGAAGCATTGGTTGCGTTGGAAAACGGTGATAGACGTAATGCTCTTAAGGTGCTGACAAAACTTGCTGAATCTAAAGAAGGCATTGTTCCTGAGCATAAGCATGTTTTTGCGGACTTTGGTTCTAATTTACGAAAACAGAAACTTCCTGCTGCGGCGTTGCAGCATCAGTTACGCGTAGTGGAATTGAGTCCGGATGATGACCATGCCTTATTTAATGTTGCCCGAGTGTATTATGACATGGGTGACTTTGGTAATACTATCCGTTACTTGAATCGTGCTATTTCACTCAACAAAAATTTACGCCCTGCAAAACTCTTTCTTGAGTATGTGCGTAGTGAGAGACGCTCCGGTAGATAGAATGCGTGAATATTGACGGGAGGGTGCGTGAACCGCAATATTATCATGCTGTTAGCATTAGCTTTAGTAGCTGGGACTGCTCTGATTGCCTTTAATAAATGGATGATGCGCGATGCTTACAGCATGTTGGACAAGAATTCGTCTGACATTGAGACGGCTGTTGAAGTGCAGAAAAACAGCGTGTTAGACACATTGGTTATAGAAAAAAGTACAGCAGATACAATTCAAGCAGTTTCCGGACAGCGAGAGCGATTAGTAAAAGATGGCACGGAGTCTGTTGTAGCAGTCTCAAAAGGACAGCCTGCTACCGTTCCTCAAACAAAGACTCGTGCACATCAACACGGTGATAGACCACGCCAGACGGTAAAGTCTCAGACAGGTGGAAAAGCTGCGACACAAGGGGGGCTGGAAGCGAGAACGTCTTCCCTTCATCCAAAGCGTACTCATCACTCTACGCCAAAACGTAGAGTGAAGAAGTCTTCTACGAGGGTGCAGAAAAAATTATCGCCGCTTGTGGCTGTAACGTATAAGAATCATACGTTACGGGTTACTGCTGAAAAAAAAATTACATATAAAATATTTGCATTGAAAAAGCCGGATAGAGTTGTTGTGGATGTTGTGGGACACTTCACTAAAGCTCTACCGAATCCGAAAGTGACAGCGGATAGTGTTGTAAAGGCAGTCCGATTAGGTCATCATGAGGATAGAGTCCGCATTGTGTTGGATTTGCAAAGAAAAATGTCTCCTAAATGGGTTGTGAACCACAGCGGAAAAAATCTCTCTGTAGCAATGCAATAGCGTTTAGAATGTGCTTTATCCAGAGTCGTAAACCAAAAAAAGAGCCGGATTATCCGGCTCTTTTTTTACGTGATACAATATTATTTTTTTATTTCAAACCCAATACCGGTGATGGCATTTTCAATAGTTTCTGTAGGAACAGGGCTTGCTTCCTTCCATTCAACATTTCCAGAAACAAGGTCTATTGAAACATCAGAGATGCCTTCGATGGCTTCAAGTGCGGTAGTAACTGCTTTAACGCAGTGCTGACATGACATTCCGGTAACAGTAATTGCTGGCATTATCTAATCCTCATGCAACTGTTTAAAAAGAATTGTATTCACTCGGTCTCAGGAGTAGCATATCGAAACATTAGGTACCACTCAACCATCCAATATCGATTTTTGTGCGGTGCCAGAAAAGTTTTTTGTAATTTTTGTTCGAAACAATGAGGTTTGCTATGACTGATAACCATATCGAGTCAATTGATCCGGTGCAGCTCAGTAAAATTACAATGCCTGTTAAAGGTATGACGTGCGCGTCTTGTTCTGCCCGTGTTGAAAAAGGGGTGTCTGAGGTCGCGGGGGTTTCCAGTGTTGCAGTAAATTTGGCAACTGACTCCATGCAAGTAGATTTTGATCCAAACCAAATAAGTATTGCTGATATTGCGCAAAAAGTTGCAGATATCGGGTACGAAGCGGTAGCACCGGAAGAAGGTTCCAGTGACGGTGATATGCTGCGCTTTTCTATTTCTGGTATGCACTGCGCTGCGTGTTCAGCAAGGATAGAAAAAGTAACATCACAAATGCCTGAGTTTTCTTTTGTTGAGGTAAACCTTGCAACAGAAATTGCCAGAATCACTCCTGCAGAAGGCATTTCCAAAGAAGTTGCCATTACAGCGTTTACTGAAAAAGTGGCAATGCTGGGGTTTGGCGCAACCTTGCAGGAAACTGAAGGTGCAGGGGCGCAAGATGTAACAGCTATGTGGGAAGAGCAGCAGGAATCTATGCGTGCTCGTCTAGCTGAAATGAAAGCTAAGCTCATTCCTGAAATAATCTTTGCTGCTCTCTTATTGATTATTGCTATGACTGACATGACAGGGTTGAGTTTGCCTGAGTGGTTAGCTCCTCACTCCTCGCCAAGAACTTTTTCTCTTGTCCAATTGATTTTGGTTATCCCTATCATTTGGTTAGGACGTGATTTTTATATCCACGGATTTAAAAATCTGTTCAGGGGCGCTCCAAACATGGACTCCCTTATTGCTGTGGGAACAGGAGCCGCATTTGTTTACAGCTTGTGGGGGACAATCGAAATTTACCTTGGCATTGATGTAATGGCACGGGTAATGGATTTGTACTTTGAAGCAGCAGGCGTACTTATTGCTCTTGTGTCGCTTGGTAAATTCCTTGAAACTCGCTCTCGTTCACATACGTCCGATGCCATTAAGGGGTTGATGGACTTAACTCCGGATACTGCGATTCGGTTGGTAGATGGAGAGCAGCAGACAGTCGCTGCGACAGAAGTTGTTGCAGGGGATATTTTACTGATTCGCCCAGGTGAGCGTATCCCTGTGGACGGGGTTATTGTTGAAGGTGCTTCCAGCATTGATGAATCCATGCTGACAGGTGAATCGCTTCCGGTATCGAAAAAAGAGGGTGATACTCTTGCCGGAGGAACAGTGAACACACATAGCGTATTAACTATGAAGGCAGAGCACGTAGGCTCTGATACTGTTCTTTCGCGTATCATTCGTGTTGTGCAGGATGCACAAGGTTCGAAAGCTCCTATTGCTTCCATGGCAGATACTGTAAGTCTGTACTTTGTGCCAATTGTCATGTGCATCGCGTTGTTTTCAGGCATAGCTTGGCTGGTAGCAGGTGCTTCTTTCCCATTTGCATTGCGTATTTTTGTTGCAGTTATGGTTATTGCCTGCCCATGCGCCATGGGGCTTGCAACCCCTACATCAATAATGGTTGCAACAGGGCGCGGCGCACAGCTCGGTGTCTTATTTAAAAACGGTACAGCACTTGAACAGACAGGGCGCGTACAAACCGTAGTGTTTGATAAAACAGGTACAATAACACACGGCAAGCCGGAACTTGTTCATGTAGAAGTGCTTAATGGCATTGATGAGTCCACAGCAGTATCCTACGCGGCTTCACTTGAAAGCCTTTCTGAGCATCCATTGGCTACCGCTATTGTTAAGGGGGCAAGAGAACGTGGTGTGCCGCTTCTGGATACGCAGACAGTAACTGCGGAGTCTGGCAAAGGTATTTATGGTACTGTTGATGGTAAGACTATTCGGATAGGTAATGCGGCTTACGCAGGGGTAGAGCACAATACAGATGTTCTGGCGCGAATGAAAGAGCAGGCATTGCAAGGAAGGACAGCTCTTATAATGTCTGTTGATGACGAACCTGCGCTGTTGCTGGCTGTTGCTGATACCATTAAGCCGGAAGCATCTTTCGTTGTTCGTCAGTTGAGAAAGCGAAATATCGACGTAGTCATGTTGACAGGGGACAATAGTGTTACCGCTGCTGCTATGGCGAAACAGGCGGGCATCGACACCGTTATTTCAGAAGTACACCCTGAAGATAAAAGCGATACGATAAAGGAATTGCAATCCAAAGGGCATTTGGTTGCAATGGTAGGCGATGGCATTAATGATGCTCCGGCACTTGCAACTGCTGATGTAGGTATTGCTATGGGAACAGGAATTGATGTGGCTGTTGAAGCAGGCGATGTGGTGCTGATGTCCGGTGAGCTGACTGGCGTTGTTACTGCTGTTGAGCTTAGTCGTGCAGCGGTCAAGAATATCAAGCAAAACCTCGTGTGGGCATTCGGATATAACACACTGGGTATTCCAGTAGCTATGGGCTTACTGTATGCGCTGTTTAATGGTCCTACCCTTTCCCCGATGATTGCGGGAGGCGCTATGGCTCTTAGTTCCGTCTCTGTAGTATCCAACGCGCTCAGGTTGCGGTGGTTTACTCCTTCAAAATAAAGCAACAAAAGGTGGCGCATTATGCGTCACCTTTTTTTATATTCTATCAGACATTGCCTTCGCATTTGGCTATGCAGATCAAACTAACTGCTATTTTGTATGAATGTCTTCGTGCAGGGGATATTCAAGTAAGTTTGAATGGTTCAGTACTGGCTTATATATTCCGAAATATTGTCGGCAGAACAGTTTTTACTTACCCAGAAAGCCGCTGCCCAGACCATAAGCGCAGTTGCATCAGTATTGCTGAGTTTGTTTAATTTTGCATCCAGAGCGTCTCTGCTAAGACCGTAGACATTGTGCAGGTCTTTTGTATCACATGCTTCCGCAATACGTAGCCGTAAATAATCTTTACTGGAGTTGTTCGGTTGAATCCGTAAGTTTTTGTGTGCAGAGATGATGAGCGCAAGTTCGCTGTCAGAAAAACAGTGCTTGATTGTTGTGATTGCACGGAAAAAGGTATCGACGACCCACGGCAGAATAAATTCAGCTCCGGCACTTTTGGTGCGGAAGTAATCTTTCAACCATTTTTCTTGTTCGGTTGTAATACGTGCGGCTACTTGCGGCATACAGAAGAACCTCCAATGTGTCTCGGGGGTGTATCTTCGGAATGTGCTGAGTCCGAAATAAAAATTACTTATCAAAAATTACTGTGTGCAAAAAATTATTAGACATAAGAGAGTGGGACAGCGCACCAAGTTATTTAATATCAACAAGTCCTTTTAGTGTAAGGTGCTCAGGTAACATTAAAATGTTTCCTGTCTTGTTATCTATATTCACATCACCTTGTAGAGAAATAGAAGGATTAAAAATTATATCCCCATACACTTCCAATTTAGTGCATGAAGCTAGAGAAGGGACGCCTTCCTTAAACTTGTCATATATATTGTCAAAGTTGCTGTAGTATCGTGGGTCAAGATGGACTTGAAGATTTTGCGTACGGTTGGCTTCATTTAATTTGAGAACACCTGAGGAGTCGAGCTGGTAGTAGTCGGACATGACTTTCAGAAGATCATCGGTGCGTTTGACAGGAATAAATCTGTCGCGGGAAGTGATGATGGCTTGTGCTCCTGCAAAGTGTGAAATGGCAGCACCCATAGCCGTTTCAATTTGGTAAACCGGTGTGGAATTTTTGTCGTGAGGATTAACATGCTTTGGATTAAGAATGAGCGGAAGTTTAGGTAATCCTTGTTGTTGAATAGTACTTTTCAGTGCTACTAAATTTATCCAAATATTGTTTGTATTGAAAAGTTTATGCCGCTGAATATTTTGAAATTCTTCGATATCGCAATCAGGACATTGGCTGAGTTCTCGTAAAATGAGATTGCCATCAGCATGTCTGGCAAGATGCCCGCCTTTGCTGTCATTTACAGTGCGCTTAGTTACTTCCATAAGAAACGGGACTTGCTCTTGTGCTATGTAGCCCAGTATCCGCATATCAAGTGTGGCACCGAGATTGTCTATGTTGGATATAAGTGCATATTTACGCCCTTGTCTGAGCAGAGTATCCAGTACGCCAGAAAGGTAGAGTGACGCAAAAATATCTCCATGCCCCGGAGGGTTCCACTCATATTCAGGGTTTTCTGGATATTCTACCGGCATGAGTGTATCTTGCCGTACTTTAGGAAATTTGTGCTGAATAAAGCAGAGTGGAAGTTGGGATAGCCCTGCCATATGGCGTAATTCATTCAGAGTATCTTTATGGGTACTGTCACTGTTCATTAAGACAAGGGGAAGTGAACCGCCGTATTGGTTCTGCATAGCTGTCGCTTGCTTAATGGTAATATCCAGAAAAGAAAGGTGATCTTTGACCGGAAGCAGCGATTTGGCAAACTGCATTCCCATGCTTGTTCCCAGCCCCCCATTCAATTTTATAGCAACAGCCTGCCGTGCAATAGCTTTTCCGACATTTTCATATTGTTTCAGTTCTTGAATGGTTTTTATCTGAGATTCGTTGACCGGAGAAATGTCTTGTTCAGGAATATGCCCTGTCTTTAATTCTGCAACGTCTTTGAAATAGCTCGTAAATAAGTCTATGACCTTGGCGGGCATACCTTCTCTACGCATCTTTGTAGCATATAAAGAAAGAGGAGATTTAGTGCTGGAAGAGTTTGTTGAAGCACTGACAAGCAGTTGGTGGTCTGAAAGTGTATTGCGAGGGTCGGATGTAGGCATTATGAATCCCCTTTTCACGAAGCTGGTTATATCTTACACGGCATATCGCTATGAGTTTGCGGATGAGATTACCCACTACCACACTGAGGAGAAGCTGGAAGTATAATTTTCGTAAAAGGGAAGTACTTAGAAATATCGAAACGTAAAATAAAAGCCTGCGGTGTATGTTGCCGCAGGCTTTGTTGTTAGATGATATTATGCAGACAGCCACCTTTGGCAGCCATTGCATCGACAGAGCGGGTTACATCAGGAGCTTCTTCCAGCGCAGGCGCATGGAATGATTTAAGGCGGGCATCAATAATAAGAGGTCCTGTGCAGCCCCAATGTTTGCAATGGGTAAATGCACCAGCACCGTAAATATCAGTTGCAGGGTCGGAACGGGTAAAGGTTACCCAAAGGAAATTATCCCAATTTGCTGCTGTAAATTGAGCATCATCCGCAACGACCACAAGCGGAATAGAATCGAGCTGTCCGATATTATCAAGATGCTCGGCAAGGCGGAACATGGCATTATCGTGCTCATCACGGCTTGCAGCATGCTTTGGTCCTTTTACAACAACGATACCGGACATGAGCATTTTTGCATCAGTAAAGCCTTCCGGCAGAGTGAAGTGTGCTGGAAGTGTAGAACCGAGAGTGCGTTTTACAGAACCGCAGGCTGTCCAAAGCAATTTAGAGCCTTGGTTAAGACCTGTGCCGGAATAGTCGAGTGTATCAATGGTGCTTCGGGTAATGAAATGGAGGTCACGCTTAAAATCGGTACGTTCAAGCATATGCGTGAAGAAGTCTTTATAGCTGTGCGTAGTCAACCCCGGATTATCTTCTTTGGCTGCAAGGATTGCGTATTTTGATAACGAGGTTTGTGTATTTCCAAGCAGAGACATACCGCAGGTAATAAGCTCTTGCGGCTGACGTTCTTCAGCATATGGCACGTATCGTTCGCTGCCTATGGCAAGAAGAAGGGGGTGAACTCCGGCTGGGTCAACTGCATGTACTTCGTGTACCCCATTGAAAACGGTCGGCACAAGTTCAGTGGTAAGATCATGAATAAATTCACCGAATACAGTGTCTTCTTGCGGCGGGCGTCCAACGGTAGTGAAAGGCCATATTGCATCGTTGCGGTGGTAGACGTTGTCTACGCGCATAAGTGGGAAGTCATGTGCGAGGCTGTAATATCCGAGATGATCTCCAAAAGGACCTTCAGGTTTCTGTTCACCCGGATAGACTGTACCGCTGATACAAAAATCAGCTTCCGCCATGATTGGCAGGTGGTTTTTGCGGGTGACCATCGGCATACGGAAGCCACCTAATGCTCCGGCAAAAATTAGTTCGGCAATACCTTCAGGAAGGGGCATAACCGCTGCCATTGTCATTGCCGGAGGTCCACCGACAAAAATATTCACTTTAAGTGGTTCGTTGCGGCGGAGTGCTTCGGAATGGTGATAGCCTATGCCGCGATGAATCTGGTAGTGCAGCCCGATTTCTTTGTCTTTTTCAAAGGGCGCACCAGTGAGCTGTACGCGATACATGCCAATGTTCGAATTCATGAACCCTGGTTTGTCAGGGCTTTCTGTGTAAACTTGCGGCAGGGTAACATATCCGCCCCCGTCCATTGGCCATGAATGTAATTGTGGAAGCTGGCTGACCGTGGTGGTGTTTTCCATGATTGGACCTGTCTTTACCTTTTTAGGCAAGGTGCAAAGTCCGGCGCGTGGAACCCCAGTGTATCGCCATGGACGTTTTAGTAGATCAAGAGGATCAACTTTCAGCTTGAAGATACCTTCCAGAGCGCGGAGTGTGTCGCGGAATATCCAGCGAGTTCTCTCCATTGTGCCAAAAAGGTTGCATACCATCGGGAACTTGGTTCCTTTTACGTTGGTAAACATAAGGGCAGGTGCTTTTGCGCGAAACGCACGCCGCTGGATTTCAGCTACTTGCAAATGCGGATCAACTTCCTCGTGAATGCGGATAAGTTGTCCGCTTTGTTCCAGATCATCAACAAGCTGCTGTGTGTTTCTGTATCGCAAGAGAATTTCCTTTTATAACAAGCTGAGTTGAACAAAGAGTGCTGTATTTTGGGCTAGCTACCATATGGAGCAATACAGCAATTGCATCGGATATGTAATACCACCATAACTATCTTGTGTAATAATAGAGTAAAGCATTGTTGCTCGCAAGGGGATGGCTTTCTTAGCGTCAGCTTGCTAGATGTTGAACTTCGCACGATACGATAAGGCGAGACGAGACTAACGTTAATAAAAAATCCCCTCTTTATCATGATGATAAAGAGGGGATTGCGCTCTTTTTTACAAGGACCGGAACAGCTCCAGTCTAAAAAAATACTAGTCTACTTTGTAGTATGCAGATGCTGAAGCACCACAAATTGGACATTTTTCTTCTGTTGGGCCTTCATGTGTGTGACCACAAACAGAACAGTTGTAGTAATCAACTTCTACTGGGTTTTCGATGTTCTCGAGAGCTTTAGTGTAAAGTTCTGCGTGTACTGCTTCTGCTTTGTTTGCAAAGCCGAAGTAGCGTGCTGCAACTTTTTCGCCTTCGCTTTCAGCTTCTGTAATCATTGCAGGGTACATTTTTTCAAACTCAAAGGTTTCGCCAGCAATAGCGTCTTTGAGGTTTGCAAGAGTATCACCGATTTTGCCAGCATTGCGGAGGTGTGCATGTGCATGGATAGTTTCTGCGTCAGCAGCAGCGCGGAAAAGCTTTGCAACCTGAGTGTAACCTTCTTTTTCAGCTTTTTTAGCGTAAGCGAGGTATTTGCGGTTAGCCTGAGATTCACCAGCAAAAGCAGCCATAAGATTTTCAAGAGTCTTGGACATTATTCTCTCCACAAGTGTGTTTTGTTGTTGTTTTGAATCTTCCTTAACAGGAATGATTACTATTTATAGAACACGAATAATTTTGTAAAGTAAAAAATTAATTTTTTTATTCAAAATTTTTTTGCAAAGGCGCTTGTGCATAACAAGGCTCTATATACTGATGTGTGCCACGGTAAAACAAAGTTTGCTGGAAAACCCTCGCTTGCTTAGAGTGCATAGCACCCGTTAGGCGTCTGGCAGGCAGGGTTTTCCAGCAAACAGGTAGAACCGGCTATTTCCGTTTTGAACAAAAGTTTTTCGCAGCAGCGGTGCAAGATGAAAGTACAAAGTGCAAAAGCTTGGACGTTGCTTCAAGAGCGGAGGCTTTTGGCTTTGATACTCCAAATCTTGCGTGAGCTTGTCAGCAGCGAGACAAGTATTAGTCCACTTTGTAAAACGCTGAAGGGGATGCGTTACAAATAGGACACTTATCACCTTCAAACGGCCCTTCGTGTGTGTAGCCGCAAACGGAACAATTGTAGTAGTCGGTTTCTACGGGGTTATCGATTGTTTCCATCATTTTTTGATATAGTTCGGCATGTACTTCTTCCGCTTTATTGGCATAGGTGAAGAAACGCAGAGCTGCTTTTTCGCCTTCGGCTTCAGCATCCTTTATCATTTCTGGATACATATTTTTGAATTCATGAGTCTCACCTGCGATGGCATCTTTCAGATTTTCGCAAGTTGAACCAATTTTTCCAGCGTTGCGGAGGTGTGCATGTGCGTGAATAGTTTCAGCATCAGCCGCTGCGCGGAAGAGCTTAGCAACTTGCGGATAGCCTTCTTTTTCAGCTTTTGCAGCATATGCAAGGTACTTACGGTTTGCTTGTGATTCACCGGCAAATGCCGCCATTAAGTTTTCAGCAGTTTTACTCATGAATGACTCCGTGTGATTGATGTATTCCTGTATTAGGAATGGTTACTATTTACAGAAAGCAAGATTGCTTGTAAAGCAGAAAAATAGCTTTTCCTAACTTTATTCACCTGTTGGGAGGTACTGTGACCTTTTGTTACAACTTTAAAGTACATAAGATATGGCTTATCACTAGTATTGTTTGACTTTTTTTGAGCACGAAATACGAAAAGCCCGCTACAAAGCGGGCTTATTATGAGAAATGTATTTACGCTACGCGCAGACTGAACTCGAATCTAAAAAAATATTACGTTCGAAGAGCTGAATAAATGGTGCATGGTCTTACGTCTGAAAAAGTTTGGCACTGAGGCAGCCAGCTTTGCCTTACAGCTAGATTTGTTCAGGGCACGTCATTTTATTAAGAAAAGGTTTCTTACTTATTCGTATTGTTGTCGGCAGAGTCGCTTGGCTGTGCAGGCTCGATAACGATACTTGGGGCAGGTTGTGTGGAGCTACTCTCAAGCTCATGAGGAAGTGGTGCCGGAGGCGGCATGTCTTCCGGCGCAATGTCGTATGGTATAGCATCTTGGGAGGTTGAGCCTGACCATTGACTTTGCGGGCGCGGAGAGTTGGCAAATTCAAGCTTTACTTGACCAAGTTCAATTTTCAAATGTGCGGAATACTCTTTGCCCGCTTTGGAGACAAGATCGAGAGGTTCTGCAGTGCGTCCTGCATGCAAGAGTTCATCAACGATAGACTTCTCCAGTGTACGCCCGAACATTGTTTTCCAGATAACAAACATACAGCCGCCGTCGTCGCGTTTCCAGTTAGAACAGGCATAGCGTTTGTCCATATCGAGTATTTCACCGCCACATAGAGGACACTTTCCGTCCGGTTCGCGTTCACCCACTTCTTTCGCTTTTCGTGCAAGAAGGATAGGGGCAACGCTTTTATCCTTAATATGATGAATACCACCCGCAACAAGATGACGAATGGAATGCATAAACTCAGGGTAGGTGGCTTTGCCGCCTTCTATGTCTTTAAGTTTTTTCTCCCATTGTCCTGTCATTTCGGGAGAAACAATATCCGGAAGCATAGCTGAAATAACTTCGATAACTTCTTGACCGGAGTTCGTTGCTTGAATTTTTTTTCCTTTGCGCTCTATATATTTTCGCGAGAGAAGCGTTTCAATAACTTGTGCCCGTGTTGCAGGGGTTCCAAGTCCTCGTTCTTTCATAGCGAGTCGAAGCTCATCGTCTTCTACAAATTTCCCTGCGGTTTCCATGGCGCTAAGCAATGATGCATCCGTAAAGTGCGCAGGTGCTTTCGTTTGGCGGGTTACCGTGTCTATAGATTCTGTATGAACGGTTGTTCCTTTACGTAACGAAGGCAAAGGGTTGTCTTTTGCCGTACGCCACGGTTCAACGACAAGCCACCCCTTATCTTTAAATACTTTGCCCTTGGCAATGAACAGATGTTCGCCAACAAAGACACGGACAGTAGATGACTGGTAGATAGCTTCTTGACTGAAGGCTGCAATAAAACGGCGGCAGATCATGTCATAAATTTTTTGTTCGTCGCCTGAGAGCTGGAGCATATTTGCTTTGCGCGCTGTCGGAATTATTGCATGGTGATCGGTGACTTTCTTGTCATTAACACAAAGAAATTTTTTACCATCTTTAATTCGGTCGACTGCCGGAACCGTTTCATCTTTATATAGCGGATAAATGGCGCGGAAGTAGGTAAGGATTTCAGCAAATAGCTCTTTTGTCAGGTGACGCGAGTCTGTACGCGGATACGTGATTAATTTTTTTTGCTCGTACAATGCCTGTGCAATGGCGAGAGTGTCTTTTGCTGAAAGCCCAAAGCGCGTGTTTGCTTCGCGTTGCAGAGTGGTGAGGTCAAACGGTAATGGTGGCTTTGTAGTACCTTTGCGACTGGTTACGCCTTCAACCTTTCCTTCTTTGTTCTTGCACTCATCAGCAACTTTGTGTGCTCGCGATTCAAAGTTGATGCGTGTTTCTTTTTCATCTTCAGGTAGATGATACGTAGCTGAAAAGCAGTTTGCTGTTGAAAGTTCGTTGGCATCTTCTTCTGCCGTTTTTTTAGAGGAAGCCGCTTTTTCAGGTCGGCAGAAGGTTGCTTCAACCGTCCAGTAATCTTTAGGCGTAAAATCTTCGATCTCGCTTCGGCGGTCGGAGAGCAGTTTGAGTACTGGAGTTTGGACTCGACCAACAGATATCAGACGATTGGCTTTCACCGTGAATAGACGTGAAAAATTCATCCCGATAAGCCAGTCAGCCTCTGCTCTGGCAAAAGCAGCCAGCCCGAGATTACGCTTTTTAGCGTCAGGCATGAGAGAGCGTAAACTTTTTTTTAGCCCCTCTTCTGTCATGTCGTTTGCCCACAGACGCTGAACAGGTTTGTCGCATCCTGCCATAAGATAGATACGACGGAAGATAAGCTCCCCCTCACGACCGGCATCTGTTGCGTTAACAATGTCAGAGACGTTCTGGTCGTTCAGCAAGCGGTTAAGAACTGCGTATTGCCGTTGTCCTTCTTTGAGAACAGCAAGCTTAAATTTTGGAGGAATAATTGGCAGCTGCTGAATATTCCAGCGTCCTTGCCATGCTTCATGCTGTTCTTCCGGTTCAGCAATACCTACAAGATGTCCTACCGCCCAACTTACAATGTGGGTGGTTCCTTCTAAATATCCTTCCCTGCGGTTGGTCGCGTTTACATGCGGGGCAATTTCGCGGGCAACTGAGGGTTTTTCTGCAATAATAAGTGTCTTTGGCATTGTTCGAAACAGGTAGGACGAACAGAAGCCTTCGTCAATGAGCTATTTTTTGCCACGCAGTTTTTGGAACAGTCCCGAAACCTTTTGAGCTAGTGTTTCGTTAACCCAGCGGCGCTCAATTTCTTTGCGAAAAGGTGCGCCAAGGTCTTTTTCAATACGGTACAATACGCCAGCCTTACCGCGAGAAATAAAAACGGAATCCGTGTATCCTTCCAAATCAATTACGTAAAATTGCCCATCTTTATATAAAAAGTTTCCCTGATTAAAATCAAAGAAAGAAATTCCTGCATTGAGGATGCGGGCGACCACATCAACAAATTGTTCATAGACGTTAGGGTCATTTGAATTTTGTAAGTATTCGCGCAAAGTCGGGGCAGCAATTTCCCTAGTAACTACTTTGTACTTTTCTGCTTCGATAATCTGAGGAGTATTAAGTCCAAGTGCTTGAAGTTTTCGAGCAATATAGGCGAAATTAAGCCCTGGATATTTGCGTAGCCTGAGCCAATATTTGAGCTTTAATTCGAATTTGGGTGTGAAGTACTTTGTATATTGTCCTGCACTCTTATCATAGTAGACAGAGCGTTTATGGTTTTTCCGAAGACACGTCATGGGAAATCCTTGTTACAGAGGTGATACTACGACCTGCTATCTAGATACTGTAGTATTGAGTTGTAAATACAGGAAAATAAGGACGTGTTTACGTTTATTGTTTGATTGCTCTCAATGAGAAATATAATAATGCAAATCTAAGAAAAATAGATGGTGTGATTTTATATGCAGGTAATTAAATGGGTTATGGAAGTATGCAAAAAGAGCAGCGTGCGTTGCTGCACACTGCTCTTGAGGCGTTATTTTTTATGGTTTTTTAGCTGCTAGCTGGAATATTAGCTTCCTGAACATGTTCGAAGCGCGTGTAAAAAACGTGACCGCAGCTTGTCACTCATTATACCTTTTTTAACCGCAGGCAGTTTTAAAAAGCCGCCGAGTACAGCCCGCATGAAATTTTCTGCTTTGCTGTTCGGGTTATCAAAAAGTAGGTTTTGCAATGTGTCGCGCTCTAATGACTGAAGGATAACACGCTCAAATGTGTCTTCGGGGTGGATAACTCGTTTGGTGGATTTTTCCAGCACCAGTGCTTTTGGCTTGCATTTTAGTGCACATACACCGCAGCCAAGGCATATATCTGTATCGATAACGGCTACTTTTTTAGGACGCTTTCCGTTTATCACTGCACCGAAGCGTTCCTGCATGGTTATGGCATCAACCGGACAAGCTTTTGCGCATAATCCGCAACCGATACAGTCATCGGCACTGCATGTCGCAACAAAAGTAGAGGATACAAGGATGTTGGTGTAACCACTCTTTTTGATGCCATTCATTAAATTGCAGCAGCAGCCGCAACAGTGACACATGAATCCTACATCTTGCTTGATATTGTCTGCGGTAAGAGTGAATCCTAAATCTTTTGAACGGGCGAGAATATCGAACATTTCTTCTTTGCTGGAGCGTCTGGCAAATTTATTTTTAATCATGACTTCAGCACCGTCACCCATGGTGGTGCAGGTATCCAGCGGTACATCACATTGGCGTTCTCCAAGGTGATGTTTTTCGTGACGGCAAGAGCATAAGCTCACTGCAAAGGATGATTTTTCATCGATGATCGCCGCTGCTCGTTCGTAATCAAGCACTTCAACATGCGGGTCAGCAATAACGGTTTCTTCATATGGCAAAGCGCGCATGACGGAAATTTCTTGTCCATCTGCAAAGTTAGCATGCAAAAAATCTTTGTTGCCGAACATGTACGCTTGAAATAGTTCCGCCCATTTTTTTTGCGGAAGGTCAGCCCCTGTTCGCATCATGGTGAATTCGAAGAAACCGACAATAAAAGGGCTTACCATATATTCGTATTGCTCACCGTTCCAAATGTCACATACCAGCCCTTTGGTGCAAAGCCCATCGAGCATATATCGCAATTTCTTTTCTTCAATACCGCTGAGTGTTGCAACACGGGAAAGTGTAGCTGGTCTGTATGGCATCGCAACAATGAGTTCAGCTTCTGCCGGAGTATAAAGAAAGGAAATCATATCCTTGAGAGCATTATTCCACGGCATGCGCACCATAGAGCCGTCGAGCTTTTCTCCAAGTTCTCTGTAAATGTCTTTCGCAATGATGTGTCCCATAATGCTTCTCTTTTGTCTGTGTGAGTGGAGTGGTTACGGTTCGTCTGAAAAGATAGTAAGTTTTTGTATGCTGTGCCCTGAGTTCACCCAAAAAATAAAGCGTACGGGTTCTGCACCATTCTTCCTCTCTGGTTGAATGGCGTATTGACCCGGTAGCGGTGTTCCTCCAACGTTCTGGGAGTGCTGTCTTTTGAGGGCATACCTGCTGGTTACGCGTTTTCGCGCATCGCTTCAAGACCTTCACCGACCATAGTCGGGATGAATTCCTGAATATCATATGAGACAAGGTTTTCTAAGTAAAACGGGTCGAGCTGTAAGGCTTTGTCCAGCTCCTCTCGAGAATCGAATCGAGCAAGGATAACACCGCCAGTGCGTGGAACTTTTCTGCCAGACGCAATAAAGTTGCCAGCAGCGTACTGTTTTTTCAAATATTCAACGTGTGCTTCAAGGTGCTCGTCGATCTTATTAATGCTGCAAGTGTATGTGAGGGAGACAATGAACATGGTAATTCCTTTTTATATATAGTGATGTGTGGTAATGAAAAAAAGTTTTTATCACGAAAACAGGCGGGCATTTTATGAAATAGAACATTGAAGTCAAGGCTTGTCCTGATTGTGGGATAATCAAATGTTCTAGTATTGTAGTAAGATAGGTATAGAGAAGTGAGCTGTTGGTGGGTTTTTGTATTGTAGAAAATTAAAATAGCGTGTTTCTTTCTATAGTTTTTTCAAAACAGTAAAAGATTACAATGCAGTAGTTTTTGATAGGTAATTTTGTGCTTAAATCTAAATTATTTTTGTGTGCCTATACTTTCTAATAGAATCTTTTTTATGTCACTTTAAGACGATAAAAGAGACCGTATCTACAACGGGGGACACTATGTTTAAAAACTACGGATTGTTATTAGTTATTTGTGCGGCGTTGCTGTTGGTTGGCTGTGGTAGCGATAAGCCAACTACTGATACAAAAGCGCCAGAGACTCAGCAAGAAATGCAAAAAGATACAAACAGCGGCACAATGGACACTGGAAAAACAGACACTCAGGAGCAGGGTGCTCAGCCTGCGACTCCTGATACCGGTGAAAGCATGAAAGAGGAAACCATGCAGCAAGATCAAATGCATCAGCATGATACTGACCATAAAGACCATGGCTCAGATACGATGCAGCATGATGACTCTATGAAGAAGGAAATGGATGATACCATGCCTGAGAAGAACAGCTCTGAAGATCAGAAAACCTCCGGAGAGAGTACTTCAGCAGCAGGTATGGTTACCGCGTAGTGTTGATAGGGCAGGAGGCAGGATGAGCCTGTCTTCTGCCTTTATGCTGGACAGTTACTTATGCGCACAAGTGAGGTTTTTTCATGATGCGAAGAGTGTTTTGCCTTTTGCTGCTTGTGCCGACATTGGCGGCTTGCGGAATTTTTGATTCGAGAATTGCGCCTGATGAACTTGTGGGGCAGACGGTAATTGTCTCTCTGGAAACCGGGGCATTTCCTGATTCCAGCATTACAATGCAGTTTATTTCTTCTAAAGATATTGTGTGGAGGCTTAGTGGAAATCTGGGCAGCTCAAGCGGTTCGGCAGATTATCTTATTTCTACAGTAAATCCTGAAACGATACTTATGACATGGCGGGATGAAAATTTTGGCATAACGTATGTTATCACAATGGATTTTGATACCAGACGATGTTTTTTGGTACGGGTAGATCAAGGGCATAATCTGTTGTCTGAAGGAGTGGTTGCCATAGAATAAATTGGTTTGCGGACAGAAACGGACATAGCGGGTGTTGATATGCGTAAAATTTCTATTCTGCTATTTTTGCTATTCTTTATGCAAAGTACTGCCTGCGGTATGGCTCAGCAGGTGGATATTCAGCCTGAAGATCTTGTGGGGAAAACGCTTACTGAAACATGGCGGCGCGGAAGTTTTGTGGGAGCATCCTATAAAACAAATATTCTTTCGCCCAATAAAATGCGGTGGCATGCGTTAACTGGCAATTTGAAAGGGAAAAGTGAAGAAGTAGAGTATGCGTGCACTAAAGTGGGACGTGAAATACTACAGGTTTCGTGGCGGGAAGACACTACGGGGTCTCAGGCGATTGTTACCTACAATTTTAAAACAATGAAAATGTATGGTGTGATTGTAGAGCCAAAGCGTGATTTTCTGTTGCAAGGTTCGTTTACTATTGAACTGACAAATGAAGAAATGCAAGACAGAAATGAATTACCGGAGTTATTTAACAAGGTTCTGAATACTGACCAATAGGCGAGGTGGGCTATGAAAAGGTTGCTTATAGCAATGGTGTTGATGATAGTCTCTGCAACCGCATGTTATGCAGAATCTGATGGGAAAAAAACGAACGAAGAAGAGGCGGCTGTAACAGCGCCGGTAGTTAAAAAAATTACAACAGCCGATCTTGTGGGGAAGACTATCACGTTTACGTGGCAGACAGGACCATTTAAAAATGCAGCCAACATCATTATGTTTGTTGACCCGAATACAATGAAACTGTCTGTAGAATCCGGTAAGGATATGGCGAATCCAAGTACAATCAAGTTCGACACTGTGCAAATTGATAATGAAATATTTCTTCTGACTTGGCGCAGTGAAGAATATGCTCAAACATTGGTCATGACGCTCAACTTCAAAACGCATATGATTTACGAAGTAGTTGTAACGGAAAAAACAAACTATTTGTCGCAAGGTCCTTTTGTTTTAAAAGAGTAGCAGGTGCGTGTTTGCAGTAGGTAGGCTGTTGTTATAAAAGATTATGCGGAGACAAGCCCAATCAGGCTTGCAAAGAATCTCCAGTAGCTAATTTTATTATAGAAGAAAACGCCCTCGGATGTTTGTTTCCGAGGGCGTTTTGATGCAAGGAAAAGTAACGTTAAGGGCGCGACCGTGTTATCAGGATCACAGTGCTTTAATGATTTTGATAAAGCATTCGTTACTTACAGTTTAGAAGTTCTCTGGCTATTTGAGCAAATCCGGCACCGCCACGTTTTTCAGTAATCCATGTTGGCTTATGCTCAATGGTATCTTCAAATTCTAAAACATTTGCAACGCCAACAGAGTTTGGAAAGTATCCAAACATTGGCGCATCGTTGGGGGAATCGCCAGCGTAAATTACTTGATCTCGAATTGCTTCAAGCTCAACGCCAAACTCTTCTTTAAAGATACATGTAGACATTCCAAGCTTATTATACTCACCAAACCATGCATTTACATGGATGGAACTGATTTTTGCTGTAGCGCCTGCTTCTGTGCAAAGGTCTTTAATTTTGTGCACGTCGTTTGTGGGCAGCGCGGGAACATCTTCACAGAAGTCAATGGCGATGTCCGCCTCTCGGTATGCCTGATCTGCGGAAATAGCACAGCCGGGAACCTGCTCAAGAACAAGCTTTCCCAGTTCTGCAAGTTTTATCTTATTCTCGGCACGCAGGTTATGAGCTGTGGCATAACGACGAATCATTTTTTTGGAAGTATCGTCATAGCGGAAGTAAAATGCGCCGTTCTCTCCCACAACGCCATCCACTGGCCACATGCGGGCAATCTGGTCACACCATCCAGCAGGACGTCCTGTAATTGGAATAACAATGTAGCCACGTTCGCGTAACTGTTCTAGCGCTACATATGCTTCTGCACGCAGGCGTCCTTCATCTGTGAGCGTGTCATCAATATCTGTAAGAATGTAACGGATGTTTTGTTTAACATCCGTAGGAATTGTAGAAAAAGGTCTCATGAAGAATAGCGTTCCTTAGACTTTTTTATTGCCAAAAAGTCGTAAAAAAGAGGGCAATATGGCTTGCCCTCTATCTTGTGTACTCAGGAAAAGCAGCGCATTAAATAATGTTCTGACGAATCTTGGTAACAACTACTTCTGCAATAATAACAATAGTAAAAATGCAGATTAAGATAAGTGCCACTTGCTGCCAGCGGAAGAGGTTGAGCGCAGTATCGAGAGCAACACCAATACCGCCTGCACCTACTAGACCGATGACAGAGGATTCACGAACATTAATATCCCAGCGAAAGAGTGCTAAACCCCAAAACGCCGGAGCAACCTGCGGCCAGTAGCCTTTGAGCAAAATGCTGACGGGTGGAGCACCGGCAGCACGGAGCGCTTCAATAGGACCATGGTCCACTTCTTCCAACGCTTCTGCGAGCAGCTTGCCACAGAACCCAATGGAACGGAAGCCGATAGCAAAGGTTCCTGCAAGTGCACCGGGACCAAAAATAGCTACAAATAAAATAGCCCAAACCAGTGAGTTTACAGTACGGGAAGAAACAAGAATAAATTTACCACACCAGTTAAGGAGCGGAGATTTGGTGATGTTGTTTGCAGAAAGCAATGCAACAGGCACAGCTAAAAACAACGCAAGGATGGTGCCGAGCGATGCAATATTCAGTGTTTCAATCAGTGCTTCGTGAATGTTTTCCTGAGTGTATGACGCAAAATCAATCGGCCACATGCGGGTAAACAAATCCTGCAACTGGTACGGCGCGTCATAAAGAAATTCTGGAATAATCTCTACGGTGCTCAAGGAAAATACAAACAGGGAAACTGCACCAAGATACACCGTAAAGCGGGCAAGGCGCTGCCCGGGAGTAAATCGTTCCCATGTCATAGTATCAGTCATTGAAAATCGCCTTTATCTTTACGGAAAGAAGTTCGCTAAGCATGATAAGCGCAACGATTGAAATAAGAATCGCGGCGAGGAAATCATAGTCAAAGCGTTGGAATGCAGCAAATAACGTACCGCCGATACCGCCAGCACCAACAATACCAACCATGGTAGAGTTACGCAGGTTTGCGTCAAACTGGTAGGTGGCAAAGCCGATAAAACGGTTGAACACCTGAGGAAGTACAGCAAAAATAAGTACGCTCATAAATGGTGCACCGGCAGCTTTCATGGCTTCAACTGGTTTGAGAGAAATCTCTTCAATGGCTTCAGCAAAAAGTTTGCCGATAAAACCGATAGAGAGGAATATCAGTGTAAGAATACCTGCTAATGGACCGAAACCTACAGCTTTAACAAAAAGAATTGCAAAGATAACTGGATGGAAAGAGCGGCATACCGCAATGATAGTACGCGCAATCCAGCTTATCCAGTCCGGCATAAGGTTTCTTGCCGCACACATGCCGATAGGCAGAGAAAGACCAATTCCGAAAGCGGATGCAATAACTGCAATTTCAACCGTTTCAATTAAATTCTCTACCAGCAGTTTCCAGCGCTCAAAATTGGGAGGAACCATTTCTGCAAGAAAATCTGCTCCGTTCCCAAGTCCTTGAACAAAACGTTCCCATGTAAAATCAAGAGCATTCAAGGCATAGAACACGTAGCAAGCTAAAACGAGCCAGCCAATCCGTGTCAGGATGTTTGCCTTGAAGGGTGATTTTCTATGTGTAGCCGTGGTCATGAGAGCCAATCCTCACCACCGTAAATGTCTGATAAGTGGCTGTCTTTTAGATCGCATGGCTGACCATCAAAAATGATTTTGCCTTTGCTCATGCCGATAATGCGGTCACAGAATCGTTTGGCAAGGTTCACATCATGAATATTGATAAGTACAGGGATGTGCTCAGTGGTGGACACTTTTTTAAGCAGTTCCATAATCTCAACAGACGTTTTCGGATCAAGCGAACTTGTTGGTTCATCCGCCATGATAACGGCAGGACTTTGCATCATCGCGCGGGCAATACCGACACGCTGACGTTGTCCGCCGGAAAGGCTATCCGCACGTTGCGTTGCAAATTCACTAAGACCAACATGGTCGATAAGCTGGAATGCGCGATCAATGTCAGCCTGATCAAATTTACGCAGCCATGCGCGCCAGACAGGAATGTACCCAAGGCGACCGCAAAGCACGTTTTCGATAACAGTCAATCGCTCAACAAGGTTGTATTCCTGAAATACCATGCCGATGTGGCGGCGCGCCATACGCAAGTCTTTGCCGGAGCAGGAGGTCATATCGTGACCAGCTACAGTGATAGAGCCTTTTGTCGGTTCGATGAGGCGGTTAATGCAGCGTAGCAGTGTGGATTTACCAGTACCGGAGGGGCCGATAATACCGACAGTTTCTTCGCCAGACACTTCAAAAGAAAGACCTTTAAGAACAGGTTTTCCTTTTACGTATTCCTTTTCCAAATTATTGACTAAAAGGGAACGGGCAGCCCCGTTCCCCTTAATGGTGTTTTCAACAGACACGTAACACTCTTATTTCTTTTTAGCTTTTTTGGCTTTTTTAGCAGCTTCTTTAGCAGCCATTTTTTTCAGACCTTCTGCATTATAACTGGTACCGGTTGCATCTGCGATGTCACGAATAACTTTCCAGTCTGCTTTATAGGTAACAGGGTAGAATCGGTCTGCACCTTTAAATGATTTCTGCATGGAAGCAGGGAATCGGTACGTGCTGAATGCGCCGATGATTTTTTGTGCCAGTGGAGCACAAAGCTGGTTTGAGTAACCGAATGAAGATGTCGGGAACTTAGGGCTGCGGTAGATAACGCGAAGTGCGTCTGCTTTAACGCGACCAGCTGCTACCATGCGGTCATATACGTCAGATGCAACAGGTGCTGCATCGTAGTCACCATGAACTACGCCGAGAATAGACTGGTCATGCTTACCGGAGTAAACAACTGTGTAGTCTTTGTCTGGTGTAATGCCTTCGTTAGGGAAGATGGCGCGTGGAGCAAGGTTACCGGAGTTGGAAGAAGCGGAAGTGTGCGCTACTTTTTTACCTTTAAGATCAGCCAAAGATTGAATTGGGCTGTCGTTTGGTACAACTACGATAAGGTTGTAGCCTTGGAATCCTTCAGGGTAGCCTTTTACAGCAATAGGAATGTAGCCTGCGAGGTTAACAGCAAAACCAGTAGGACCGGTTGAGAATCCGGCAATATGGAGTTTACCGGAACGCATGGCTTCAACTTCAGCAGCGTTGGACTGTACAGTGTAGTAAATTACACGCTTACCAGTCGCTTCTTCAAGGTACTCCTGAAAATCAGCAAAAGCGTCTTTGTACACAGCAGGGTCTTCTACAGGGGTGTAGGTGAAAACCAGTGTGCTCGGATCTTTACATTCGCCAGCAGGCTTGAGGTCTGCAACAAGGTCTTTATCCTCATCGCAGTAGTTCATATCCAGACCACCTCGGTTGGTGCAGTCGTTTGCAGCAAGAGCAGGAACAGACATTACTAAAAATGCCATGGCAACAAGCAACATAATCTTTTTCATGTGGTTCTCCAGCATAAAGCTAAGCAGTCGTACTATAGATAAAGTACGTGATACATCATTAAACAAAAAACTCGACAACCTTTTCTCCGCTTCTCATAGTGGATGTAACCGGTTTAGACAATAGGGGAGGCAAAAAATTTTTTAGCCTACAGTAAAATCTGTGTCAGAAATGTTACGAATGTGTGTTAACAATGATACTTTTTGTGTGAAATGTGCTCTTTGTATAAAAAATATAACGTAATGAAGCTGGTTGGGAATGGAGAAAAAATAGCACTTGGATTTTTATAACATGTGTTAAACAGTATAAAGTGTCATTCATCATAAAAAAATATCGAGCATTTTACTGTAAAATGTATTCAGTTAATATTTTTTGCTGTTAATGGAAACGAATACATTGTGTAGGTAAAAATGATGAGTTTTTATGAAAATTGTGTATACAGTAAGTATGTCATGTGCTTTTTTCAGTGCATGTAATTTCGGATGAATATATTTAGGAGAAAAAAATGCGCCACCTCACTGTATTATTTATTATCTTCTCGCTTATGGTTCCCGCAATTGCCTATAGCGCAGACAAACAGATTGTTTTGAATGAAACCGGTGAATCCAAAATTATGCCGACATCCGGCTCTCTTTCGTTTTCACAAGTTATTGTAGTGCTCCTTAAACAAGCTGACGGCAAAAAATTTACACCGGAACAAGCTAAGGGTTTGCTGACAGAACAGGTCAAAGAGTTAACCACGACACTTAAGAAAAATCTCGAGTTTGCTTCTGATTTTACTAAAGAATTTAATGCAAATGCATCATTTTCCCCATATTACAAACGCGTTAAGTCACAGAGTACGATTGTGGGGTATCAAGTTCGGGCAAGTTATTCGATTGTAGTTTTGGATTTGAAAAGAGCGCAAGAAGTGACGCAGGCTGTGCTTAAAAGTGGTGTAGAAGATGTTTCCCAGCTGTATACGCAAATTGATGAAACTGCGCGTCGTACCTGTGAGAAAGAGGCATTAAAAGTAGCTGTAGATCGCGGTAAAAAGCGTGCCGCAATTATGGCGGAGTTGATGGAAAGCGAGCTAGGCGCGATTGAAACTGCTGTAATTAATTCCGACGCTCCTCCGCGCATGTACATGGCAAAAACAATGATGGAATCTGATGCCAATATGTATGAACCGCAGGCATCTACATGTAATGTTCGAGTAAAGCTTGTTTTTTCTGTAAAATAGTTCTGTGAGCTACCTGAAAATGGTGGCTCTTTTTTATAGGTTTAGTTGTTGAGTGCATGCTGGCACGCTCTCAACAGAGAATGCAACATATACTCGTTCTGGCGGTTGGGATTACTATATTTCCACTCGCTGGCGCGAGTTTTTTTGTTTCAAATGAGTGGGGCGGCGGAGAGGACTTTACGTGTGTTATGCTGCTACAATGGCTACTATGACTAGGGTGCATTGTAGAAATGGTATGGATGATTATTCTGAAGCGCTTATGTGGGGTATGTTTTATCTATAGATAGGATGTGGTAAAATTGCGATCAAAGGGGGCAATCTTATGCATGACTATTATGTGCGAATTAAGGGTATTGAATATAATGTGTTGCGTACAGATGTAGAGAATCCATCAGTACCGGAGCGCGAAAAATATTGTAAGGTGGTTCGCACCGCCTTGGAAGAAGTATTCCCTAATGCAGATGTGCTGGTAACATACACAGATGACCCTGAACGTATCCATTTTGTTACCGATGGAACAACTCTGGCTGACTCATGGGTGCAAGAGTATGGAGACAATGAAGTCCGCACTGTTGGTAAAGCCGCGTGGGAAAAAGCGCTGGAAGAAAATAAAAAAAATGCGGCAGCATGTGATCGTGTTTTATAATCGAATCTACAGTACGTAGAACGGTTGCCAATATTGGGTTCGCCGAAACTGTAACTTCTTTAGCAGCTGATTTTTATTGAGTCGTACACATGGAATTTTTCATTGTGGCAGATAGTGATGACAGCATGACCAAGCCCTTCGTATGAAGGGCTTTTTGTTTTTACAGGTTCGTCTCAATACCGCTACGGACTGTCAGGGTAGGAATAGTGCAGATATATTAGTGTGGGCAGGGCACAAAATACAGGCACAGTGCGCGTTCTTTACGTATTATAAGTTCTACATATTTTATCGGGAGAGATGGTATGAATGCGTCAAAAGAAGCATGCCGGTTGTCGATTGGTAGTTGTATGGAAACTGCATTGTCACAGGGGCGGTTGCGTGTATTGATCGTAGGATGCGGTATAGCAGGGGCAACGCTTGCTGCTTTGCTGTATCAACGTGGAATAAATTCAGTGGTGACAGAGCAAGGTGACGAAAATGAAGCTAGCGGGTATGTGCTTGGACTCTATCCCTTGGGCAGCAGGGTGCTTTATGGCTTGAATATGCATCTACGTTACAGACAGATTAGCTCTAAAATGGAGCGATATGTTTTGTATGACCATTCCGGTAAAGTTCTTAAAGAGATTCCCTTAGACACGCTTGCTGATTCGTATGGTGATATTAGAGGAGTGGATAGAGGGGATTTACTCGCTTTGTTGCGAAGCGGTTTTCCGCGGGGAAACGTGTTCTATAATACGTCAATCCAGCATATACAGAACAACGACCAAAACGTCATTGTGACGTTTTCTGATGGGTCTGCACAGGCTTTTGATCTTGTTGTCGGAGCAGATGGTGGGCATTCGCATGTCCGCGAGATGATTTTGTCTCAGAATGAGTACACCTACAGACCAACAGGCTGGGGGGGCTGGGGAGTATGGAGGTCACTGGAAGGGTTTGATAATGCCACATACAGGGAACTGTGGGCAGATGGATGGTTTGTTGGAATTTACCCTGTCCAGAATCGCCTTGCTGTCTACATGGGGGGCAGCAAAGACATGGTTTCTTCGGTTACGGCAACACAGTTTGCAAAACTGTTACAGAGCAAACTTCCTGCCGGTGTGATGAAGACGGCACTGCAATCTTTAGAAGGGCTTGAAAATCCATATTTTTGGAATATGGAAGACTGCCGTGCTTCACGCTGGAGTGCTAAAAGAGTTGTGCTGCTGGGTGATGCTGCTACGTCATTTCTTCCTACAGCCGGTATTGGCTCATCTATTTCTATGGATTCTGCATCGGTACTTGCAGAGGAATTAACACGCACTGACGCACTGCATGTTTCGCATGCAATATCTAACTACATTGCAAGACAGAAAAAACATGTGGAAACTGCACAAAGAAAATCTCGTATTTTTGCTACTGTAATGCTCAAAAATTCTCTTTTAGCAATTAAATTACGTAACGCAATAATCAAAAAATGTTCAACTAGCAGTTTTTTGAAAGGTGTCTCAAAGATAATGCGTTGATCTTGTAGTTCAAAAAATTCAACTTTTTTGTTGTGTAGCTGCGTAAAAATACATCATCAAACTATAATACTTTCAATATAGTAACCGATAAGCATCATATGCTGCAAATGTGGATGATCCTGCTTGTATATGTAATTTCTATAGAAAAAATGGAATAGTTTTCGATTTTTTCTTTATTTTTTGCGTAAAAGTAAAGGTGGTAGAAAAGTTCGTATATTGGTGATTGAGACAGTGCTGATATAGGAAATTCTTTTACATTGTTCAGAGAAGCAACAATAACTAATGAGCTGGAAAGCAGCAAAATTTTCAAAACATCATTAAACGAGTTCCAGCTTACTTTAGTTAATGCTGTCAGCAAGGTCTTTGTCTCTAGGGGTGACGTGAATGCTCAATACGATGAAAGTGAAAACTAAAATTGTTTTATGTTTGTGTGTTGCAATGTGTGTTGTTTTTGGAATGTATTCGTATGAGTTTTCAATGAAAGCTCGTGAGATGTCTGTAGCGCAGGCAGAAGCACGCGCAAGGCTTGTTGGCGGAAAATACGGCAATGCTATCAGATTGAAACTTGAAAAGGCATTGAGTGTAACAGAAACGTTGGTTGAGTCTATTCGCTCAATGCAGGCGGATAAAGCGACGCTGGATCGTGACGTTATCGACTCAATGGCTAAGAATGCTATCCTTACCGATGAATTTTTTCATGGCATACAAGTTGTGTTTGAGCCGAACGCGCTCGATGGTCGTGATGCTGAATATGCAGGAAAGCGAGCATGGTGGGGAAAGGATGGACGATATGGTCCATACTTTCGAAAAGTGAATGGAGAATTTCTTCCTGCTGATTTAACAAAAGCGAATCCCGAAACAACAAGAGGTTGGTACATGGGACCGCGCGACAAACACTCTGCTGTAATTATAGAGCCTTATTTTTCTGCGTATGCACGAAAATATATGACCACGGTAAGTGCCCCGTTGTTTGAAGCTGGAAAGTTTCTTGGTGTAGTCGGCATTGACGTTACGCTGGGTGCATTTAACAGAATGGCTCAAGAGATTAGACCAATGGAAACAGGTCGCGCTGCAATCATGTCTACAACAGGCTATCTTGTTGCACATCCCGATAAAAACCTCGTTGGTAAAAATATTGCCGAGGCTCTCCCAGAAGAATCACGGGGAGCCGTTCGTGATGCCATTGCAAAAGGGAAGCCCATTCAGTTTACTGCCGTTTCCCCTTTAGATGGTATTGAATATATGTACGTGTTCGAACCTATTGCTATTACTGGCACTGATACGCCGTGGAGTATTTTGGTTCGAATCCCACTTGATACAATTCATAAAGATGCGAATGAGCTTCTGCACTTTAATCTATTGTTTTCCGTTGCTGCAATCGCCATCGTATCTTTACTCATTTTTGCTATCGTTTCCTATCTTACCAAGCCCTTTGCGGTGCTGATTGATGCTTCAAAAAATGTTGCGGCGGGGAACTATGAAGCCTTACCGGAGGAATCTTGTTTCAGTAGTGAGTTTTTGACACTGTATATATCTATAAAAGATATGGTGCATAAACTTGTCGCGAACATGCGTACTGCGGATGAAAAATCAAAAGAGGCAGAAGAAAAAAGCCGCGAAGCAGAAGTAGCTTTGAGAGAGGCAGAAGAAGCCCGTGCTCAAGCGGATGCTGCTAAACGTGAAGGGATGCTTCAGGCTGCGTTACAGTTAGAAGGTATTGTTATGCAGATTTCTTCTGCATCTGATGAGCTTGCCGCACAGGTTGATGAGGCAAGTCAGGGTGCTGATCTTCAGCGTGAGCATACAAGTGAAGCAGCTACAGCAATGGAGCAAATGACAGCAACAGTCATAGACGTTGCTGAACACTGTAGCAGTGCCGCAAAAAGTGCGGATGCCGCCCGCAGTAACGCTGAGTCTGGCGGTGAAGTGGTTGAAGCTGTTGTACGTTCGATTCATCAGGTTGACGAAGAGACGCGCAGGCTTGAAGTTTGTCTGAATGAGTTAGGAGGACAGGCTGAAGGTATTGGTGCAGTCATGAATGTTATTTCAGATATTGCAGATCAGACCAATCTGGTAGCGCTTAATGCCGCGATAGAAGCTGCCCGCGCAGGTGAAGCAGGGCGTGGCTTTTCTGTTGTTGCAGATGAAGTACGAAAGCTCGCTGAAAGAACAATGTCGGCGACCTTAGAAGTAGAGAGAGCAGTTTCAGCAATTCAGAAGGGAGCACTTCAGAATATTACGGAAATGAAAGAAACAGCAGGGATTGTTAATTCTAGCAATAAACTTGCATCTCAGGCAGGCGAAGCGCTTACCACTATTGTCGGCATAGTTAATAATACTTCAGATCAGGTTAGAACCATTGCCACAGCAGTTGAAGAACAATCAGCCGCTTCAGAATTAATTAGTCAACGCACGGATGAAGTTAACAGAATAGCGGGTGATACAGCGGAATCAATGACGCAGTCTGCACTGGCAATGAATGAGTTAGCACATCTTACTGGGCAGTTGTCACAACTGGTGGAAGATTTGAAGAGTATGTAATTATTACTGGTTATAGATTGAAAAGCCTGAATCATGAATTTGATTCAGGCTTTTTTATTATTTGGCTTACAAAAAATAGCAAGAGAGGCAGCGCCGTGTATGCTGATCTATTTATGGTGGTTAAAGGTGGGTAATACCCGACCATCAATAACGATTTTTTATTCTACCGACCTGTCTTTCTTCAAAATGAGTGTCATTGCCGCGGTGAAACAGCGTTTTCTAACTAAAAGAAGCACGAGTATAGATGTCAGTGCAGTAGAGCCAACAATCATAAGCATGACAACTATCTGATATCGAACAGCATCTTGAGGATCAGCTCCCGCAAGGATTTGTCCCGTCATCATCCCGGGAAGAGACACTAGCCCGACACTCATCATAGAGTTAATTGCTGGAATCATACCTGCTTTTAACGATGTTCTGAAAATGCTTTCCGTAGCTTCTTTGTAATCCGCTCCATAACATAAATACATTTCTACCTGATCGCGCTTTGTGTGCAGTTCAGAAAAAAAGCGTTCAAGAGTAAGGGAAAGGGCATTCATGGAATTCCCCGCAACCATACCTCCTATCGGGATAAAATATTGCGGACTCCACCACGGTTCTGCTCCAATGATTACCTTTGTAACAACGATAGTAATGAGGGAGTAGCTGAGCATTACTGCAAGTGTCGTGGGGGCAAAATAAGCGACTTGTTTTTCTTTTACGCGCCCATGAACAATATGTACTGAGATAAACGTCATGAGCAGGTAAACAGCGATGACAAGAAGAGCATTGTTCAGTCCGAAAAGCAGCTTGAGTAAGTAACCCATCGCTAGAAGCTGGGTAAAAGTGCGGAATACACCGACGAGCAGGTCGCGCTCAAGTTTCAAATGGTAATAAAGAGATGCCGCTCCAGATATTCCCACAAGCCCGAGTGCAATTAAAAGTTGGTGCCATGCAATAGGAATGAATGTGGTCATGATGTTACGCTCACAGCGCCATTTTCAATGTGAAGATGCATATGCTGGCAGGTCGGGTGATAGCTGGTATGATTTACCATTATGACAGATGTTCCTTGGTGTATCAGTTCTTCGGCTGCGGCTTCCACCCGTTCTCTACTTTCACGGTCAAGTGAGCTGGTTGGTTCGTCCAGACAGATGACATCAGGAGAGGTAAGCACTGCTCTGATAAAACATATGCGTTGCTGTTGTCCGACTGAAAGAGTATTTGCCGGAGCATCAAGTGATATTCCTTCTAAGCCGAGTTTGGTAAGCCATTGTTGCAGTTCCTGCTCTTCAGGTTGGGCACAGTGTTTTCTACTGTGCAACGTAAACGGGAAGAGTAAATTTTCACGTATGGAACCTGATATCAGGACTGGTTGTTGTTGGAGAAAACCAATGTGCGAGCGTAGAGTCGGTGGAAAAAATGTCGTAATAGGTTTTCCATGGAGCAGTATCCGTCCTTGATAGGGATCTTCCAGCCTGACGATTAAGCGCAGTAACGTCGATTTTCCAGTGCCTGACGCACCGGATATAAGAACAAACTGACCTTTAGGCACGTTGAATGAAACGTGCTGTAATCCTACACCGCCTGGCCATGCAAAACTGACATCATCAAATACAAGAACAGGAGTGGATGCAGTATGTTCATGCACTTGAGAATATGGCTTTGAGTGATGCATATGTTCTCTAAAATAATATTAAATGTGGTTGTTGAACAAATGAAGCCGAGCCGCCTCTAGAGTCTATCTATTTTGAGCATGCTTAACCTATTCCGACATATATATGATTAATGTCAAGCAGATGGAGACAATGTGACAAAACAAAAACATGTGCTATCTTCTGCTGATAGAATACGATGTAATGTGCTTTACAGTCGCGCTAATTGCTAATGGGCATAACGCTCCGTATACAAATAGCAGCTTCCTTTTTTGCGAACGTTTGCAGTTCTTGATTGGCAAGGTTTGCAGATGCTCTATTAGATGTATCGAAAAACGCATTGAAAAATAGAAAACAGGCAATAGGGATGCTTGTTTTTTTTAGGCTTGCGCTGTGTGCTGAGAACTTCGTACTATATTTTTTTAATCTATTGCTGATTGGCAGATGGTTTTAACGACAGGAAAAGTATGCGTCAGAACGGAATTGAAAATACGGAGGCTACAGCAACCATTTCTAAAAAGGATTTGCTGAGCTTTGTTCAAGATTTTCAGGCAGTGTTATGGAGAGTGGAAATTCCTCGTTCTCGTATCGAAATCCTGAATGATATTATAATTGAGGGGCTTGGGGAGTATACGCATCTTTTTGTAAAGAATGCAGCTTTTAGAGAGTCACTCTTAGAGCCGAAAGAAAAAAAGCGTGTGGATATTTTTTTCGAAAACATGAAAGAGTATAACGCCGCGACTACTGTGTTTCGTGTTCCGGGAAAATCTGGTGAATTCATCTGGCTTAAGTTGTGTGGTACCCGCAGTTCATGTGACCCTGATTACTATCACGGGTGTTTGGTGGATGTAACGGATACTGCCACGCAGGCTGTGGCTGCGATGGAAGAAAAGAATGGACATGTTGCATCAGATATTGCTGAAAAATACGCTTCAGCTAAGCCGCACGCGGCTGTTGAATTGTCCCAAGGCGATCATGAGTACAATATAGACATTGCAGATGCGCTTAATGAAACGTACGCGCGGTTGCAAGCACAAGAGAGCTGTGACGCGTTGCTGTTCTCCGATGTGCATATACGAAAAAACATGGTGACGGTGTATTTTAGCGGGAAACCATTTGAAATGGAAAAACAAGGGGAATCTTACCTGTATGCTGGAACGGTTGCCCAAGATATCGTCCGCTATGAGCTGGATTACCTTATTGTTGATGACACAATGGATAGTATAAAGCCGATTGACTGGGCTTTATTCGTGCCGCAAGGCATACGGTCATATTATGCGAAGCCATATTATGTGCGGGGTGTGTTACGGAGCGTTCTTGTCATCTGCTCTAAAAGAAAATCAATGTATACCAATAGGCACGTTGATTCCTACAATGAGATCCTAGAACCTTTTATGCAGACAGTGCGTAATTGGCGGCGGCAGACTAAAGCCAGTAGTTAGTTCTGTAGAACGATATATTGGGGCGTAATGCCCATACAATAAAACCACTTGTAATAATTATAAGTGGTTTTATTGTGTCATTGGGTCACCCAATTGCTAATTTGGCTCATTAATTGGTCATATTGGGTTAACTTTTATATGAAAAAACGCTTTTTATTGTTATCGAGTTTTGGTGCATGTAATTAGAGAGTCACTCTAGGGTAAAAAGACTAGAGAGGAATTTTGTTTGGGGGGCTTGTGAAGGGATACGAGGAATTACTTCAAAAATTATCAGTAGTTGTGAAGGAGAGAAACCTTCAACCGGGGGATAAGCTTCCTCCAGAGCGAGAGCTTGCTCCGCTTATCGGGGTTTCCCGAAATACTCTGCGAAATACACTTCATAAACTTGAAGCTTGCAGGCTCGTGTCCATCCGCAGGGGAAGTGGTACTTTTTTGCACAGCTGTTTGCTGGATCTAGAAGATACTAACCAACCAGAAAGACGAGATTCAACCCGCCAGATAGCAGAGCAATGTGAAGCTGCATACTTGATGTTACCAATTATTGCTGCGCAAAGTGCAGAAAATATTGGAATACGACTTATTGATAAGTTGCAGCACTGCAATGTTGCTTTGTCCCGCAGCCTGTTATCCGGCTCAACTTCAATGGTCTTTGACGATATAGTCTCTTTTTTGCGCATGCTGGCGCAGGGAGCTAATAATCAATATTTGATGAGCATAATGGAACAGATTTGTGCTCCGTCTGATTTATTCGGGGAAGTTTTATTCAGACTGACACAAGAACAGCGTGGTAAGCTTTTTGCTTCGCACGTAAAACTCATTCATGCCTTGCGTGAGCGGAACAGTAAGCAAGCTGCCGCGTTGATGCAGCGATATGTACTGTTTATTTCAAATGTTGCGGAGGAGCATTGCGGTGTTCGCGCAACGGACTTGGTTTTTGCCGCTATGCAGGAATACGAAGAGGAATGGCTGTGAAGATTGCCTGAACCACATGAAAAGCGAGTGACACTGTAGGGCACATAAAATTTTATTACAGGTTCAACTCGATTATGTATCGAATGATACATTCCGCTCGGTAATGGCGGTATCATTACCTTTGCTTAACTCCCTAACACCCTGAACGCTCAGTAAAGGGGATAAGGTCGCCTGAAGCATTACGCTCCCGTTATGGGGCTTCAGGCGGCTCAAAAGGAGACTGTATGTGTGTAATTCCAAATTCAATTTGCCCACATGCTGCATTACGAGAGTCTAGTACTGCCGCATCAGAAGTTTTTAAGGCAATTATTGTCCGTTCGAACTTTATTCCTGAAGTGCGGCTACAGTTAGGGTGGCGCGGCGTGAGTGATTGTTCTTTCTCATCAGCCGCGTGGACTATGAAAATAGCAGGGTACTCCGGAGTATTCGGCATTCGCTGCGGTTCAGTTATATCTCAGGAAGGGCTTTCTACAGGAGTTTTCCCTGTAAGCTATTTTCCTGATCCTAATGAAAAGCTGGTGGATAATTTTTCTGCACAGGCAGGGATGATTACGCGGCGTGAAAAATATAAAAAGTCGCTCTGCAAATTTGTCCAACATGCTGCTTTTTGTGATGCTTTTACGATTGGAACTATACACGTTTCAGTTTTGCCTGATGGTAGCGGAGTTTCTTTAGGTATTGAGTCAGCATCGCAATTTGTATCGGTTGCTGTTGACGGTGTTCGGGGTAAAAAAGAGCATATTGAGTCTGAGGTGGTTCCTGCTGGTGGTGTCGATCAAAATCTTCCTGCATGGGGGATTGCGTATGATTTCTTTCGCGTGCTAGCGGCTTCTACATCTTTCTGTTTTCAACGCAGACCTGACAGTATTTTAAAAAGAACTCGTGAGGGACGCAAAGTGTACTATACAGCGGCTGGCAGCTGTTATGCTGTTCCTGATAAGGGGGGCGTTGAGACGCAGTTTATATTGCAATATGGGGAAGTACAGGACAGTACACAGGCGATTCGGCGAAATGAAGGATGGCGGATGCCATTAGAGGTTGTGTGGCAAAAGGAACAGCCCATACCGGAAAAGCTGCTCAATGAACGGTGGTGGCAGTTGTCTCCTGAGACGCAAAGTGACCATCTAAAAAAAGCGGATTGTAAGACATCGTGTAAACCACGCCTTAGTGCTCTGGCAGGGTTGCTGGAGGCTGGTAAAGTAAATTTTGTCCGTGATTGTCTCGAGTGTCAAATTACTTGTAGTTAGGGGGCGTTAATTCGGAGGGGATACTGCTAGGCGGGGGACACCTGCAAGAAGAAGGTTCTGCTTAGGATCTTTGTATGCACAAATTAGAATCGCACTCTATTTGCATAAGCTAGATAGGGTACTTGGTATAATCATACACTTTACGAATGAAAAATTACCAATAGAAATGCCCCTCATGGTTGCTCACATGGGGGGCGTACCTTTTTGAGAATCATGTTCAACTTTCGACATTGTGGTCAACAATACAAACCCCGTTGCGTTGAATTGAATTGAATATGTCGTAATTTTTGTAGAGCGGTGCACACTGCCACTTATCAATAGGCTGGGAACTCACAAGTTGGGCTGTTTCTGGAATGGAAGCATGTTTTCTGTTTGCATTACAGAAATAAACCTTGAACGAATTGTCAGCATCTTTGAAACAATCCACTAGCATGATTGACTCCTTGAGGAGTTAAAAATGTTCAAATGCCTTATACAAAAAGTTTACGGCGCTACGGTAAAAACTCCAATTAGAATGTTGCGACCGTGGCGTGAACCTATGATGGTTAGGGGCTGAGCAGGCGCTAAGCGCATATAATATCCTCTAGATATAATTAGATCTAAGTGTCAGTGCTCCAGCTTTTTGTAGATTTCATCAGAGAAAGAATTTTATGTGCAAGAAGGCAAGATTGAAGGGCGGAGGTGCTTTTTTGCATATTTTTGACATTTGAGAATAGAAATGTCCGAAAATTCCGTATCAAACTATGTTTTTTTGAAAAAAATTAAAAAGAATCTCTAAACTGGTTGACAGTTAAGGCTACTTCCCATAAACACCATTTCACACATGCCGGGATGGCGGAATTGGTAGACGCAGCGGATTCAAAATCCGCCGGCTTTACAGCTGTGGGAGTTCAAGTCTCCCTCTCGGTACCATGTGCAAATTCAAGGGTTTACAGTGGTATCTTTCGATCAAACTGTGAACCCTTTTTTGTTCCCTAGTCGTATTTTAGTCCGGTATTGGTCCGGTCTCGCGAACTTATCACGGGAAACTTGCCTTTCTATCCTTCACAGCTTCTATACTAATGTCGCCGCGATAGCGGTTTCTTTCTTTTACCTCACGAAGAAGCGTAGCGCAGAACTCTTACCCTATGTTTTCTTCTAAGTGTTTTCTTATCAACATCATATAGATGCATAACGATTTTTTTGGGTGTGATGGGGGTACTTGAGTTAAATTTTTTAGTGCTACCTAACTTGCTTAAAAAAATGAATGATGGAAGTTAATCACGAGGAGGAGAATAATTAACTAATGGAGGTAGTGGGTGATCAAGCAAGTAATCAGAAATCTTCACCTTTGTTTTGAAATTAGATTCACTTTGTAGCTTCCATCCAATATTTATATTATGTTTCTCAAGTTCGCCTGCTACGACCACTGTATCACTCTTGTCTAGTAATTTAAGTAAAGAACGAGCTGTATCTTCTGACAAATGATAGAATTCTAAATTTGTAGCTTTACTTGGATCAAAGTAAAATTCAACTTCACCATCAAAGGCGTCAAACTCGACATTCGCCATTTTATCTAGAATAGTTACTTTATTCTTTCCATCCCCAGTGCGTATGGAGGATTCAAAAATAGATTCGAACAAAAGGTAATTATCACCGTCTCCAGTCGAAATTTTACTGCGATGTGCTTCTTCAATAGTCAGCTCGTCATCACCGTTGCCAGTATTTATTTTGCTATAAGTAGAACTATCGATTCTTACCCTATCATCACCGTCGCCAGTTAAGATGTTACTGCGATGTGCCTTTTTAATAGCCAGCTCGTCATTACCATTGCCAGTATCTATTTGACTGTAAGTAGAACTATCGATTTTTACCTTATTATTACCGTCGCCAGTGTCTAACCGGCTAGCATTAAAGTTATTTACCACAACCTTATCACTACCGTCGCCAGTATGCAGCCGACCATAATTAAAATTATTTACCACAATTTCATCATCACCATCGCCAGTAGAAAGTGAGCTACCCTGAAGAGTATCCGCCGTCACAGTATCATTGCCATTCCCAGTCTGTATAGAAAATTGGGTTTTCTTTTCATTTGTTGACGGCGTGTATATATTAACACTGTCATCTCCATCACCAGTTGATATAAATATATCATCTAAGCCCTTGCTAGTGCTCGAAACAACATGCACTGCATCATCTCCGCCCCCTGTATCTATATTGCGTTGCGTAGTTGCAGTTGCCTCAAAATAGTCTCGAGCGCCGCTCTTATCTGTAGCAATCTCGTCATCAATAAAAAGAAGAAAGTCATCTCCGCCTTTAAGGTTTCTCGGCATACCTCCTCGTGACGAAAAACTGACGACGATATCGTTACTATCTGTCCCTTCCCCTTCAAACTGATTAATGCTTAATTCACCATTTTTATTTTCTGAAATAACAATATCACTATCAACTGAAAACCGCATTTCTTCCCCTGCACTTGTAGTGACAGTTAAATAGAGCGTATTCTCATCATCCCGATCAGCTACGGTTTCAAACGTGAATGAGTTACCATGCGAGGTAGTATGTGTAATTGGCTTTTCAATAGCTGGAGTTGAACGTGGAGCGGTTTTTCCAAATCCATGAGCACCTATTCCTTCCGCATATTTCCTACCTTCTTCCATCATTTTTTCACTTACACTACCAGAGGGGGGAGTGTGAGCGTTGGCAGGCGCAGCTAATGCAGAATCATTATCCAATTTCTCAGCCTGCCTAGTATCCAGTACCTTTACCCCTTCATCGGAGATAGTGATTCTATCCCTCATTTCTGGTGCAGCTTGCATAGACCTATTCTCTTTCTCTGCTCGACTTAACAACGTACCAGATGACTCTTTAGCTAAAAAAACATCAGAAATTGACATTAGGGAAACTTGCATGGGATGTCCTCCTACATAAAAATGGTAGTGTGTACTCACTTTGTACGTATTGACGATATCGGTTTCTTACTAATTAACTTTAAGGTTTTTATGCGTAAACTTAAGTAGTGGATGTAGAAAGTTTTTTGATAAGGCATGGTTAGTTTGTAAGCTTTGCTTAATACGTAAAAATTTAAAATAATGCTTTTGAGATAATGCAGCTAGAATTTATCGATGTGTGAATAACGATTCTTTGAAATTCAGGCTGCTATGATTTCGAAGGAAAAGGTAGCTGACAGTAAAGTGAAAACAAGGAGAGTTCTCATGAGATTTCAGGCGCCGCATATTTAAATTGGAAAGCGAAGCATGCGCAAATCAAAGCCCCACTAAATGTTTGTAGCAATCCGGTAACGGCAGCTTAAACATTTAGTGGGGCTTTGGTTTTTAGAAAGTGTTGGGGGAGTGACTATTGCACACTTAGTCCCTCATCTAAATATTTAATGAGAGGGTAAATAAAGAATTCAATAAGCCTTCTGGTGCCGACATTAATTTCCGCAAGTACGGTCATGCCTGTGCTCATTGGTACTATTTCATTTTCAACCTTTAATGTTGGGTTTTCGATTGAAATGTATACCATGTAGATGTCACCGAGCTGCTCATCTTTTATGCTGTCTTTTGATATTTGGCTTACTTTGCCTTCGAGAGTTCCATAGCGTTGATAGGTAAAAGCGTTAACTTTAACCGTTACAGGCATGTCCTTTTCAATAAAGCCTATGTCTTTATTTAGAACTTTTGTTTCAACAACAAGTGGGCTGTCTTTAGGTACAATTGAAATAAGTTTTTCGGCAGGGGTAACGACACCGCCTTCTGTTGTAATCAATACTTCGTTGATTGTTCCAGTAACAGGGGAGGTTATATTCTGCTTCTTATTTGCAAAAGAAATCCTATCAAGTCGAGCCTTTGCTGACGCAAGTTTCATGGAAGACTCAGCTAACTCTTCGCTTAATTTGTTCGTAAAGTTGTATTGTAGCGCCTCTTTTTGATGGTTCAGCAACTCAAGGTGTGTTGTTACTTCTTTAATTTTGGCAGTGATATTGTTTGAAGCAATTTTATTTTCGAGAATTTTTCTCAAAAGATCATTGTATTCATTGCGCGGAATAATATCGATAATAGGATCGAGACGAGTTTTTTGTTCTTGGTAGGTTAGTAACAAGTCCGCATAGTCTTTTTTCTCGATTGTTAGTGCCGTGAGCTGCTGCGTTGCTTTGTGAAGCTCATCATCTTTGGCTGCAATTTGTTTATTGTATCCATTTTTGAGTGAATTAAAGATATCGTGCTGTACCTGCACCGTTTCTTTGCCAAAAAGTAACTCGTCGGGTTCGAAAGGGCGGTTAGATATCAGTGATTCCAACCGCATTATTGTTATTTTATATGTTTTGTATTCTTCCCGCAGTGATTCGAGGGTCGGGTCTGTGGCTGATGGGTCAATCTGAACAAGCAGTTGCCCTTTTGTTACTTCATCACCTCGTTTGCACAAAATTTTACGGATTACCCCTGTTTCCAGTGGCTGCACAATTTTGACTTTTCCTGAAGGAATGAACTTGCCTTGTCCCGATACTACAATTTCGGTTTCACCAAATGTAAGCCATGCAATGCTCGCAAAGATAATGATGATAATAACCCAAAGAACTAGAGATCCTAACGGGTTTGCAGGCGTCTCTTCGATTTCTGTGAGAATAGGTTTAAAATGGTGACTATCGTCACGTGATAAGAATTTTAAGAAACTCACTGAGTGCACTCCTGAAGAGTATATAACTTTTTGTAGTAACCATTTGGAATACGCATGAGTTCGTCATGAGTGCCAGCTTCAATTAGTTCACCATTATCCATTGCTAAAATGACAGAGCAATTTTTAACAATGGAAATTTTGTGTGCAATAATGAACATGGTTCTGCCTCTGGCAATATTCTGTAAGTTTCTACGAATAATAAGCTCGGATTCGATATCCAGCGCGGATGTTGCTTCGTCGAAAATTAAGATGCGAGGGTCTGTGATTAATGCTCGGGCAATTGCAATGCGCTGACGTTGCCCACCAGAGAGACCTTCACCGCGCTCACCAACTTCGGAATCATACCCTTTAGGAAGTCGGGAAACGAAATCATGAACTCCTGTGATTTTAGAAACATGGAGCACTAAGTCCATAGAGGCATTTGGCGCTCCCATTACAATGTTTTCTTTAATAGTTCCGCTGAACAGGTAGTTTTCCTGCAATACCACGCCAATATTACTGCGGAGCCATACCGGACTTACATGGTTGATATCAACGTCGTCGATACGTACGCTGCCTGCCGAAGGAATGTAGAGGCGCTGAATCAATTTTGACACGGTGCTTTTGCCGCTTCCACTTCGCCCAACAATCCCCACGCAGCTACCTGGAGGAATGTTAAGGTTAATGCCTTTAAGAACCATTGGTGCGTCGGGGGCGTATTTGAATTGAACATTTTCGAAAACGACATTCCCCTCAAGTTTGTTGAGAACAATTGCGTTTTCGCTTTGAACTTCCGAAGGGTGGTTTAATATGTCGGAGAGTTTATCAACAGAGATAAGTGTCTGCTGAAGTTCATTCCATACACCGATCAAGCGTAGAACTGGACCAGAAAATTGTCCGGATAACATGTTGAATGCGATAAGCTGACCGATGGTAAGCTCGCTGTTCAGCACGAGTTTAACGCCAAGATACAAAATAGAAATGGTCATGAGTTTTTGAAGAAAACCGGCTGTTCCCCTCGTAATATTACTCATGTTTGTCATCTTAAAGTTTGAAAAAACATAGCGCCCTAAATGGTCTTCCCATTTCCTTTGAATACTTCCTTCAATTGCGAGCGATTTTACCGTTTGAATGCCTGTTACAGACTCAACAAGGTAAGAGTTTGATTTCGCACCCATCTCAAATTTTGTATTCAAACGTCTTCGCAGTTCTGGTGTAATACACAGGTAGAGCAAGCCAATAAGCGCGACAAACCCAATAACAATAAAGGTCAGTTGCACGCTGTACATGAGCATTACGACAACAAAAACAATGGAAAAGACTAAGTCAATAAGAACCGATACTGTTTTGTTGGTAACAAAACTGCGGATGTTTTCTAGCTCGCGAACTCTGGCTATGGTGTCCCCAACTTTTCGAGCTTCAAAATACGGGCATGGTAGCGACAGCAGGTGGCGAAATAGTTGTGCACCGAGCTTGGCGTCAATTTTGTTTGCTGTATGTGTGAAAAGGTAGTTTCGAGCTAGGTTAAGTATGTATTCAAAAACAGCGATGACAATAAAGCCTATTGCAAGAATCTTTAACGTTGTCATGGCTCTATGAACAAGAACTTTGTCCAGAATAACCTGCGTAAAGAGCGGGGTAACCAAGCCGAAAAGTTGTACAACAAATGATGCCAGAAGAATTTCTGCCATAATACCTTTGGCGTTGAAAACTTCTTTGAAAAACCATCCCAGCCCAAAGCGGACAGATTCTGATAGCAGGCGGTGGCTGAGAATAATATAGCGATCAGTCGTTAGCTCGTTAAATTCTTCCAAAGGAACAGAACGGGTTGCACCTTCTTCTGGAATGTAAATAAGGACCGTTTCTTCTTGTTCTTTGTACCCCAGCACAACAAAGAAACGGTCATCTTTAGACTGAGCAATAATAGGGTAGGGGTATTTTTTATGGCACTTATCAAGGGGCAGGTTCTTTTTTTTAGCCCGCAGCCCAAGCCTTTTAGCTATTCGAACCAGTTCGTCGCTGGAAATGTCATCGGATGAGATACAGTGCTCTCGTACGATGTTGGCAATATCAATTCGCACTTTATTGATGCGTGCAACTACTTCTAGAGAAACTAATCCACTATTCATGTCTTGTAGCCTCCATTTGATACTGTAAGCGCAACAATTCATGGGATAGTTCTACAACGCTTTTACTGAGTGCAGCTTTTTGTTCTAAAAGAACAATGCTGCGTCGAATTGCAGTTTCTGCGTCAATTTCTTTCGCTTTTTTTAACCGCTCGAGCATGTCGAGTTCATTTTGAAGAATATGTACCATGGTGCGTTTTTGTTTTTGGTCTTTTAGCAGGTATTTATACTGGCGCTGACTAATATTGAATTCAGTTTGGAGCTGTTCTTTTAATTTTCTTTGTTCAGCACGGATTCTTTTTTCAGTCAGTTCAGACTGACTAACTCTGTGTTGGTTGCGAAAAGCATCTGTAATAGGAACAACTAGCGAGACACCAACCGTGAAGTTAGATTCCGAAATATCCTGATAGGATTTCATCATGTCTTTAGCATTTGAACCATAAAGCAGGTAGGAACTGTACAGTGATACTTTTGGAAAATATTCCCCTTTTGATGCAGCTGTACTTGCTTGCTGACTGGCTAACTCATACGTGTAGCGCTCGATACTAGGATGTTTTTCAACATTGAATAAAAAGTCTGATAGGTCAGGGCGTGGCAGCTCTGTAAACAGGGTGTCTTTGGATAAAGGGTTACCTGTATAAAAAGAGAGTTCCTCGAGTCGTTTATACAATTCAAATTCATGCAGTGAGAGTTCGTTTTCTCTTTTTTTTAGTTCAGTAAAGACTCTGGCTGAATCAATAGGGCCTTTTTTACCCGCTTTGCGCAGGCGGTTTGTAAGATTGTTTAGCTCTTGTGAGTAATCGACAATCTTTTTTAAATTGTCCATTTGCTGTGATAGAGTCAGAGCCGCTGCATAGGAATTGAGTACACTTATGCGAAGTCGTAATTTTTCTGCAAGCTGTGTAGATTCAGATGCAAGTATGGATTTTTTCAGAGCTAACTCTTTTTGAACTCGAGCACCGAAATCATAAAGAACGTAATTTGCCCTTACAGATACAGAGTTTTGGTATTTAGTACCTGTTGATTGTACTATGTCACCAACAGAAACAACTGAACCCCATCCATGACTTAAGTCTGAAGAGTATTCACTGTTCCCTTGTATGCGTAGTGAAGGGTAAAAATCATATTGTTGATCGTCTAAACGTTCTTGTTGCAGTTTTGTTTCAATAGAAAATTTATCTAAGTCTGGTGAGTGTTTTATTGCTTGTTCTTCTAATATGCTAAGAGAAATGTTTTCACAATAACTCTTTGTTGTTCCTGAAATAGTTGTGATGAAAAGACTGAGTGCCAGAATGAATACAGATTTTTTTAAATAGAACGCAGTTTGCACGTATTTCTCTCTATATGACGCAAAAAACTCGCCACATTGCTGTAGCGCAATGTGGCGAGTTGTTTATTAGTTATCCCAAGCAGCAGTAATGATGTTCATGAGTTCTTGGCTTTGTTTCACATCTTCAACAGAAGTGAAATCAATACCATGATCTGATGCATAATTAGATAAATCAGCGACAATCTGATTTATCTCTGCGGAAGAAAGGGAACTACCAGAAGCCAACTGAATATTTTCAATTGCATTTTTGGCGTTTGCCTGCTGGTAAATGGTTACCTTGTCTGTGTCGCTAACAGATACAACTAGATTTTGTCCCTGCATGTAGAAAGCGATATCGTCTTTTGTGATTGTATCACCAAATCGCAATGTATCAGGGTCGAAATTAGCTTCACATGTCATAGAGAAGTTGTCACGGATAATGTCTTGTCCGTCACCTTTGTTGAAGACATAGTTGTCACCGTAGTGACCTCCATTTAGAATATCAATGCCTGTGCCTCCAATAAAGGTTGCTTTTCCTGACATTGCAGACAAGTTGTCATTTCCAGCACCACCATACAGTGTAGCTACTGTAGAGCTTGTGTATATTGTGTCATTTCCAGCACCACCATCAATGATGCTCGCAGTAGAGCCTGAAATCATGACGGTATCGTTGTCACCATGGCAGTTGATAATTGTGGTATTATTGGTGAGAGGTAGCATGTGGAAGTCCATGCCTTCTGTAAGCTCAATAATAGACAATGCGGAAGAGAATTCTAGCTTGGTGCCATCTGGGAAGCAAATCTCTTCAATTCCAGCTGACGCACCTGACAGGGCACCAGTAATTCTGATGGAGTCTGTATCGGTGTCTCTGAAGTTGATAATGAGATCATTACCGTCAGATGAGTAGCGCAGGTCTTCAATGGCAATGCCAACACCGAATTGTAATTTGTCTACACAACTGCAATTTGGATCAGTGGATGCTTCATTGATAGTGTCGTGACCGTCACCTTTGTTGTAGATGTAGGTATCGTTGCCAGATCCACCAGTGAGAGTATCGTCACCTGTGCCACCGGTAATAACGTCGTTACCACCGCCAGCATTAATGGTGTCATTATCTGCCCCACCAGAAAGTGTATCATCTTTGTCACCAGTGGTGATGGTGTCATCACCGGAACCGCCGTTAACAACAGCTGTTACATCGCCACCCGTAATGGTGTCATCACCACCGTTAGCGTCGATAACAGCAAGGACTGCATCTGTAGGAATAACGATAGTGTCGTCGGCATCTGAATGTGTCTGGCAGGCAATAACAGCTGCGATAGCAATTGCAGTGCCGTCAGCCAGAACGATTTTTTCAACACCATGAGATGGGTCAACAAGCCCGCCTGTGATGCGGATTGAGTCATCATCGTGACCTTCAATTCCAATGATAAGGTCATCGCCATCAGCTTTGAAGGTAAGATCACCAGCAGCTACACCAACACCAATGTTGATAACGTCAATGTCGACGCAAACATCGGTACAAGGTTTTTCGTTGATGGTGTCGTTTCCATCTCCAATATTGAAGATGTATGTGTCACTACCAGAACCGCCCGCGA
>NZ_JAOARI010000005.1 GCF_025210605.1 Halodesulfovibrio sp.
CCCGTGCGCCACTCTACTCATTTCCGAAGAAACTTTCGCGTTCGACTTGCATGTGTTAGGCACGCCGCCAGCGTTCAATCTGAGCCAGAATCAAACTCTCCAGTTTAATAATTCTGTATTGTGACATCCACTGTAAAACAGTGGATGACGCTAGCTGATCTCTAAATCAATCCGATTCGCTATTTAATTGTCAAAGAGCTTTTTCAAAGCTCCGTTCGGCTTTTCGCCTCACGTCGAGATGGCGTTTATGCCAACCCTTTGAAATCTAGTCAACATATTTTTTTAAAAATTTTGACCATTTTTCCTGACTTGTTTTTCAAAGCGCAGAATTCTTTTTTACGAAAACGACACATTCGTGTCAACATGTTTTCAAAAAAAGTCTTGTTACTCGAAAAGCGACTCTTCGCTTCACAAGCAGCGGAGAGGGAATTTACGCTTTTCCTTTTGCAAGTCAACAACTTTTTTAACTTTTTATACTATTATTCTTTAACATTTTGTTTTTTAATTACTTTTCTCCATATGTCACTCAAAAGACGTTGTATCTTATAGTCTGGCGTACTGCTCAAAGATGCGCTACACACTCCCATATACATTAAGGAGAACAATATGGGTTTTTTAAACGCCAGTACTTCATTTACTCGATATAAGATTACAGACCCTGTGCCAAAAGAGCTTTGGCCAGAGATTCCTGAAAAGCTTCGTCAATTTTCTTTCAAAGAAATTGAAGACTCTGCGGAAGAACGCGGTTGGGGCTGGGTATGTTTTGATGATATGTTAGATTCTTATTGGCACACTGCCCCGCCTGAGAAGGGTGCATATCTAACATTTTCTCTTCGCCTTGATACACGCCGCATCCCCGCAGCAGTTATGAAAAAGCATGTTGCGATTGCAATCAAAGAAGAAGAACGCAAAATTAAAGAACAAGGTAAAAAATATGTATCCCGCGAACGCAAAAAAGAGTTGAAAGAGCAAGTACAACTCAAGCTTCGCGCGCGCACTTTGCCAGTCCCTGCGGAATTCCATGTTGTTTGGAACATGCAGACCAATGATGTCTACTTTGCATCCACACAGGCAAAAGTTCTTGAACTGTTTGTCGACTATTTTGCTCAAAGCTTTGGTATCGATCTTGAGCCAATGACTCCATACTCTCTTGCTGTTTCACTCATGGGTGAAGACATCGCAGAAAAACTTGATACCGTTGAACCGGCTCACTTCGCATAGGAGACATCATGGCAGATTATCTTGGTCAGACTACTGATATAATTTTAGGTCAGGAATTTTTAACCTGGCTATGGTTCAGAAGCGAAGTAACAAACGGCAACTTCACTTCCAAAGAAGGACGCCCGTACAATTTATATGTTGAGCAACGTGTATCTGTACAAGGCGGCGAAGGTGAAACCTTAGAAACAGCTACTGTTTCCGGCAGCACCTCTGAATTAAAAGAAGCTCGACTCGGGCTATCCATGGGTAAAAAGGTAACCCGTGCCTTGATTCGTATTGAACAAGATACTGAAGCATGGCAACTTACACTTAAAGCTGAAGATTTTTCTCTAGGTAGTCTTAAAACGCCTAAAGTTGAAAAAGCAGATGCAAATGAGGAAGACGACGTTGATGGTCCATTCCTTGAAAAAATATTCCTTATTGAAAGTTGTCTTACACTGGTAGACGATGCGTACAGAAGTTTTCTGGAAACACGTCTTTCAAATGACTGGAAAGAGACTGTTCAAAGAATGGGACAGTGGCTTAGCAACTCGGAGTAGTACCCAATTATGGAACATGCGCCAGCGAGCGAGGTAACTTCTGCTGTTATCATGCGCCGCATCTTATACAGAATCTGTAAGAAAATCGGCATGACCATGCTGATTCTTCTTGGCATTACAGTCATCAGTTTTTGGGTTATCCACCTTGCTCCCGGCTCTCCTACCGATTTGCAAACAACGTTAAACCCACAGGTGGGTGCGGCAACCCGTGCCCGTCTTGAGCGTTTGTATGGTCTGGATCAGCCAGTGCATGTTCAATACTACCGATGGGTCAAACGCATTGTGCAGTTTGACTTTGGGAAATCTATGTCTGGGGATCATCGTCCGGTCTGGGATAAAATTAAGGAGCGAATGCCGCTGACTATCGGCATGAACGTCACCTCACTTATCCTGACACTGCTCTTTGCAGTTCCTATTGGTGTAGGCGCTGCATACTATCAAGGGCGATGGTTTGATAAAGCAAGCACGGTCTTTGTTTTCATTGGCTTTGCCATGCCCGGCTTTTGGCTTGCACTTCTACTGATGCTTTATTTCGGTATTTACCTGCAATGGCTGCCTATATCCGGACTCACCTCACTGGATTACGACAAATTATCCTTTTGGGGGAAAGCCGGAGATTTGGCACAGCATTTAGCTATGCCTATTTTTATATATACGTTCGGCAGCCTTGCAGGCATGTCCCGCTTTATGCGTTCTTCCATGCTGGAAGTCTTGCGACAAGACTTTATTCTTACAGCCAAAGCAAAGGGACTTCCTTTACATACCGTTATTTATAAACATGCACTTCGCAATGCCCTGCTTCCAGTTATCACTATCCTCGGTCTTTCTGTTCCGAGCCTAATTGGTGGTTCCGTTATTATTGAGTCCATTTTTGCTTTGCCGGGACTGGGGCAACTCTTTTATACATCTGTTCTGGCAAGAGATTATCCTATGATAATGGGGAACCTTGTACTCGGTGCTGTGCTCACCCTTGCAGGAAATATGCTTGCTGACGTGTGCTACGGTCTTGCTGATCCACGCATACGGAATACAGGGGGTAGTGCATAATGCTTTCTATTACCTCCCGTGCTTTCTGGGATAAATACGGCATGCTGTTCATCGGTCTTGTAATTGTAGGGGTTATGACCTTCGCCGCTATACTTTCACCGATCATCTCACCATTTGATCCAGACATGCTCAATTTAGACTACATATTGCAGCCACCTTCTTGGGCACATCCTATGGGAACCGATGCATTAGGACGCGATATTTTCTCTCGCATGCTCCACGGTGCTCGTATTTCTCTTTGGGTCGGTTTTGTCGCTGTCGGTATTTCCATATCAATTGGACTTGTGCTCGGATTAATTGCCGGATACTTTCGCGGCTGGGTAGATGAAACCATTATGCGACTCGTGGATGTCATGCTGTGCTTCCCTTCTTTCTTTCTCATTCTCTCTGTTATCGCATTCCTTGAGCCAAGCTTGGTTAATATAATGATAGTGATCGGTCTTACTTCATGGATGGGCGTAGCTCGTCTTGTCCGTGCAGAGACTCTGAGCCTTCGAGAAAGAGATTTTATTGCAGCATCGCGTCTTGCTGGAGCTTCCTCAACACGCATCATTGCTCACCACATTTTACCGAATGCTCTGGCACCAGTTCTTGTTTCTGCCACACTTGGTGTAGCTGGTGCAATTCTCACAGAATCTGCACTCAGCTTCCTTGGTCTTGGTGTGCAACCCCCCACTGCAAGTTGGGGCAATATGCTGCTAGAAGGAAAACAAGTACTGGAAATAGCACCTTGGCTTTCTATTTTTCCCGGTTGTGCAATACTTATCACCGTGCTCGGGTACAATCTGCTTGGTGAAAGCTTACGCGATCTGTTTGATCCACGCTTGAAGCAGTAAGGTATTTTTTCATATAGCCCTGCGCACATCCCTGAACAACTATTCACTTTTTACATACATATTTACAGGCAAGTATACATGCTCGAACTTCTCCGAATCCGTCATTTGGCGTTAATTGACGATGTGGAACTTGAGTTTTCCGAAAAGATGAATGTGCTTACGGGCGAAACAGGTGCTGGTAAGAGTTTCATCCTCAAGGCGCTGAATTTTCTTACTGGCGAAAAGATGCGTGCAGACTTAGTGCGTGCAGGGGAAGAAAAGGCACAAGTTGAAGCTCTTTTCATAATTGATGGTGAAGAATATATCATTCGCAGAGAGCTAGTTGCAGCTACTGGAAGAAGTCGTCTCTATATTAATGATAAGTTAAGCTCTCAGGAAACAATACGAGCGCTTAAACCTAAATTGCTTGTTCACACCAGCCAGCACGGGCAACAACAACTTCTTCAATCTTCTTTTCAAGAAAAACTGTTGAATGACTACATCCAACGACCAGATTTACTTGAAGAACGCAGCAGCGTTTTAAAAACATTACGCGACATTGCGGCAAAGCAAGTGGAGTTGCGTGAACGCGCACGAACCCTTGAAGACAAGCGAGATTTTCTAGAATTTCAGCAAAAAGAAATTGCTAAAGTCGCTCCCGAAGCAGGTGAAGAAGAAGAACTGGAAGCCAAAAAACAAGAAACTCGTGAACAAGGACTTGTTCAAGAAGCAGTTGAGCATGCATTGGGGCTTTTTTATACCGACAATGGTGCGCTGACAGAAATCATGAGCAGGCTTGAAAACAGTCTTGATGCGGTTTGCCGTTACCTTCCAGAGTATCTTCCAGACACAGAGCGTGTTTTAGAGTTCCGACATACTCTTACAGAAATTGAAACACGCTTGCGTAATCAGCCTATGAACAGACCTGATGAAGATTCGATTGAAGAGATTGAATCTCGCCTGTACGAGCTGGCACAATTGAAACGCAAGTTGAACCGATCTCTTGATGAAATAGTAAACATGCAGGAAGAGATCGAAGAAAATCTCACTTTCTTGGACACCTGTAAACTTGACCTTATTCTTCTTGAAAAACAGGAAGATGAAGCTCGCGGTACCCTTCAAGAAATTCTGGAACAAATCAACAAGCTACGCGAAACACAAGGTAGCGAATTATGCCGTGCTATTGAAAACGAATTAAAAACACTCGGTTTTTCAGAGCATGTCCATGTTGAATTTGAATTTACACCTACAGAAATTTATTCAGAATGCTTTGAGCATAAAGCACGATTAATATGGGTTCCAAACCCCGGACAATCTCCGCAGCCTTTAGACAAAATTGCCTCCGGCGGCGAGCTTTCCCGTTTTCTCCTTGCTGTCGTAGGGTTGATGAATAAGGACGAAACACCGACACTGATTTTTGACGAAGTTGACGCAGGCATAGGCGGGATTACGCTCAATTACGTTGCTGATGCACTCACCAAGCTGGCAGCAGGACAGCAGATGCTTTTGATTACTCACTGGCCACAGCTGGCAGCGCGAGCGGAAAAGCATTTTCTCGTATGTAAGGATGTTCGCGGTAGTGAAACATTCACCAGTTGCGATGCCCTCTCACCTACAGGCATCCGCAACGAGTACGAGCGCATGGCTGGCGGTGGTCAGCAAGGGGAAGCGCTCGCAAGGGAATTGCTCGGCACAGGATAGTGCAGAATTGTATGTTCAAATCGGCTTCAGCTACTTTGATTTTTAGGTAGTTACGCCGAAGTCTGGTAAGAAATGCCTCCGGCGGGCAAGGGACTTGATGTGGATTGCATCCCCCATTACGCGAGAAGATGCGAAGGATAAGCTTCAGCGCGAACAATAGGTTATCAAAAAGAATGTAACATAAAAAAACCGCTTCAGTAGAAGCGGTTTTTTTTAGATTTAAGAAAAGGTGCGTCTTTCGACATGATGCAAGCCCAATAATAGTAACAGTCAATTATGTTGGTTAATTCTGGAAAAGTTAATAGATTCCAATAGAATTAAAACGCAAGAGACATTCCAGCCCGCACGCCATACCCCACATCAGAGTCATCTGTGCCTCCCTGTGGATCTCCGTCCGCATCATAAAAACGCGTGCTGCGAGCAAAATACATTTCCGGTCCTAAGCTCAATTGAAAATCTTCAAGCGGGCTCCAGTTCGCACGCAACGACGCAGTTGCCTTGCTAATCTCTACATAGCCCTCATCATAAGCAGGGTTAGGCTCAGATAAATTGTAGGTTTGGGAATCATACTTAGCCAGAGCGGTAAGAGAAAGCGCATCCGTCATGTGGTACGTAACATTTGTTTCTGGAAAGCCGACTGAAACATCCCATGTTCCGTCAAAATAGCTTACCCCCAAAACAGGAAGCACTGTAGAGTTAACTGAAGTCAACTTTCCCGTCGCTCCAAATTTGAGCATCATGTTCTCATCAAAGCGATAGCCGTATGCCATAGTGCCTGATGCAGAAAAGTTTCCTACCTCTGGATTCTCACGCTCATATTGACGCGCAAGTTCCAACCCGTACAAAAATACTCCGTTTTGCCCTAATGAAACTTCAGAAGAAAGTCCCGCAGCAGCGTACTCTAGAGAATCCCACGAAATATTCGCTCCAGCACCTCCAAGCGCCATCCTCTCTGTATTTTGCCATGAAAACACATCACTGCCAGACGCTTTGGAAGTATTGAAATAAAAACCAGAAGGTTGAGTTCTTTTTATTGAATATGATTTTGCAATATTACGTGCTTCAACGTTTGATGGAGCTTGTTTTTCAATTGATACTTCTCCACCATGAGACATATCTTTTGAAGAGGGCACAACTTGTCCTTCTGCACAAAGTCCATAACTTGCAGAAAGTATGAGTAAAAAAGAACAAGCCATACATAAAAACAATCGTTTCATTGTAAAACCTTTTTCAGTATCAGTAATATTCGCATTACAAATACGTTTCTAAATAAAAAACTGCAACCCCTCTTTTCTTAAATATTGACATTCTATTCTATAATTAAATTTAACATAAAAATTACAGTCAACTATCATTCATATCATCTTTTTTTATTAGTACATGCGTACCGCACAGAAAAGCTACCAACAAGAAGTATCTATCTAACATTATGAGATAGTTCATATAAACAATTCAGATACTCTTTTGCATAAAAAAAAGGGTTCGCAACTTTTGCGAACCCTTTACAGGTAACTATGTGTAGAACCTAATCAGCGACGTCTTCTTCGCGCAACTTCAAGTTAATCTCCATTCGTGCAACATTCACATCATAAAGCCAAACTTTTACAACCTGCCCTAAGGCAAATCTACGCGCCGTTCTTTCACCAATAAGTTCATTTCTTTCAGACAGGTATACATAATAGTCATCGTCAATGCTCGAAAGCCGAACCATACCCTCTGCCATGACCTCTTCAAGCTCAACCCAAAAGCCAAATTCTGCAACACCGGAGATAACACCGGTAAATTCTGCACCGACCTGACTCAGCATATACAACGCAGTAATACGTTTCAGAATTTCTCGCTCTGCTTCCATAGCCACACGTTCGCGCTTATTAAGATGTTCAGCTATTGCTTGAATCTTATCTGTACCGCGCACATGCTCATACCCTTTTACGCCCAACGCACGTTTAAGAGCACGGTGCACTATCAAGTCAGCATAGCGACGGATTGGCGAGGTAAAGTGGCAATAACAATCTGAGGCAAGACCAAAGTGTGTTTGATGTGCCGGAGTGTACTGCGCCTGCATCATTGTACGAAGCGTAAGACGGTTAACCACAAACTCTTGCTCGGTACCTGCCGCCAGCTTCAGAACTACTTGCAAGTTTTCAGGGGTCGGCTCGTTAGGGAAAGATTCGCCCAGCTCTGTTCGATGCAACATTTTAAATAACCCTGAAAGCTTATCCAATTCCGGCTCAGGGTGCACTCGATACAAAAACGGAATCTTCGCCTCTGTAAGGAATCGTGCAACAGCTTCGTTAGCCGCAATCATAAACTCTTCGATCATCATATGACCAAAGTGTCGAACCTTACGGTCAATTGCGATAGGGTCACCTGCAACATCAAAGGTTACAAGAGCCTCAGGCACATCAAAGTCCAAACTTCCGCGCTCGTCACGCTTCTGCTTCAGTGCTCGTGCAAGCTCTTCGGCACGTTCAAGCATTGGAAGAACTGGAGCAATAACAGCCCGTTCTTTTTCATCCTTATCAAGCAAAGCACGCTTTACCTGACTGTACGTCAAACGAGCTTTACTCTGAATAACCGCAGGATAAAATTTAGATTTTCCATAGCTGCCGTCTGCATAAAAATATGTTTCGGCAACCATAGCCAGACGCGGTACACGAGGGTTCAAGCTACATAACCCATTCGACAACGCCACTGGAAACATTGGTTCAACCGATTGCGGGAAATAATATGAGTTTGCGCGATCTACTGCCTCTTGATCGAGAACGGAATCTTCCTGCACGTAGTGGCTGACATCTGCAATAGCAACCCACAACCGATATCCGTCGCGCTGCTCTTCAACATAAACGGCATCATCAAAGTCACGAGCAGTGGAACCATCAATGGTCACAAAATCCAGCTTACGCAGATCAATGCGATCAGCAAAATCTTCTTCCGATGGAACATCCGGCAACCCTTTTGCTGCCTCCACAACATCTTCAGGAAACTCTGTAGGAATATCATGATTTAATTTAACAAGACGTTCCTGCACATTGCCGTCTTCTTCGTGTCCAAGACTTTCCAAAATTTCGGCAGACCAAAGCCCCGGCTCAACCTGTTCTTTAGGTTCAACAACAAGAAGCTCATTTTTACGCGGACGACGCTCAAGGGCATCACCAGTTGCAAGAATGGAGAACGTCAGGCGAGAATCTGTAGGGCGGCATATATAGCCTGCCTTCCCCATTTTTTTGATAACGCGGCACGTAATGGTATCACGTGCGCGCTCAAGAATACGGACAATGCGCCCTTCTTGATTCTTTCCTCTATGCCCCGGCAACAATGCGACAACAACAGTATCACCGTGCATTGCGTTGCCAAAGGCAGATGGCGCTACAAAAATATCCGCACGACGCTTATCATCGGGCAAAACAAATCCTACACCAGAGCGCTGCACCTGCAACCTGCCTGTAATGAGGCGCAAGTTTTTAGTCAGCCCCCATGCACCACCGCGCAGGCGAATAATTTTGCCATCTTTTTCCAGATAATCAATCATCGCCTCAAGATCACGTCTCCATCGCTTGCTCAAGTGCATAAAGCGATAGAAATCGTTCATCTTTAACGGACGCTTCACGTCACGAAAAAGTTCCAGAATATTTTGCGGCGAAATCGGACATTCACCTGATTTCTTTTTTTTCTTTTTTACCATTCTTATACTTATACCACTCGACAGTAAGGAGCACGGTGAACACCCCAAACATGCCGTGGCTATTGTTATATTATTTTTCGTGTTTCAATTTAGGACGCGCGACAGTTGCTGACTTCGATTTTTTCTGTGCTGATTTGGATGTACCCTTGTCAGATTCACCTGACGCAGAGTCATCATGTGCTTTTTTTGTCGCTTTACTTTGAATGCCAGAGCCTTTTCTCAACAAATTCCACTGGTCATGCCACCAGTCTTCAAAGGATTTCCCTGTAAACATTGAGTCACCAAATTCTGTACGCAGGGCAAACGTCCACACTTCAATACCCAGAACATCCGGCACTTTTATAGCATCCTTTGGCGTGCAGACAAGAGGGAATCCCATGTTCCCCATTTCAGCAATTTCTGATTCCGTATATGCATGATGATCTGCAAATCGCTGATGCTTATACGGAGGACGTTTCATAAACCGTTTCGCTGTTTCTTCAACTTGCTGAGGCTCACCTACTCCGTTGAATAAAACATAGTGCTCCAATGTTACAGGAATTTGTTTTGCCCTTGCTTCTTCGTACTTTTCCGTAGCTGCAAGGCTTATTGGCACAAGGTTTTGCGGAACTAATGAAAAACTGAATACAGGCACGCCAAATTGTTCCAACCGTTCGCGAATAACGCTTTTCAACGGTGCCAAGGATTCAGTTTTGATCAAAAATGCATCCGCATGCGCCAACGCGCTTTTATCTTCGCGCCATGAACCTGCTGGAATAACTTTGTCCCACTCAGAAGTTAAATCTTCCGGCTTAAGCAATACTAAATTTATATCACGTTTTACAGCCAAATGCTGAAACCCGTCATCTAATATCATTATTTCCGGTCTAAAACGTTTCTGCGCCCACGCTCCCGAACGTTTTCGGACAGGGTCTACAACAACATGTGCTTTCTGGTGAGTCGTCGCCAGCATCAACGGTTCATCACCAGCTTGTGCCGCAGTGCTTTTAGGTGTGACAAGGTACGGTGTTCTAGGCGGTGTCGCCTTATATCCACGAGTAAGTACAACAGGTACATGATGGTAGCGTTCTGCCCATTCAAGCAACCAGCTTACAACAGGTGTTTTGCCACTTCCGCCCCAGCTAATATTCCCCACGGAAACACAAGGGACACTGGGGGAAAACTGCTCCTTCGCTCCTGACTCATACTGCCTGCGACGGTACGACATAGCAAATGAATAAATTTTACTGAATGGATATAACAATGGAAACAATGCACGCTGCATCGGGAGTGAAGACATAGCCTCTCCTAACGGCTTTCGGGTTCATAACGTGTATATTCTGACATCAAAATATGAAGCATAAAAAGGGGAGAGCCTGTATGGCTCTCCCCTCTAATCGTCAGATGTCAGCAACAGCTATAATTATTTAGTCACGAGTTGCTGCAAACAAGCGAAGCAACATAAGGAAAAGGTTGATAAAATCAAGATACAGGGTAAGTGCACCGAGAATTGTACCGCGGCGTACTGCTGTTGCATCGTTTGCAGGCATGGACTCACCCATTTCGGCAAGGCGCTGGGTATCGTATGCGGTCAAACCGGTAAATACAATTACACCGATAGCGCTGATAACAAGCTGCATCATGCTTGAGCCAATGAAAATATTAACAACCATAGCGATGATAATGCCGAACAGCCCCATCATCATAAAGCTGCCCATACTTGTAAGGTCACGCTTAGTTGTCATACCGTAAAGGCTCATTGCGCCAAACATACCCGCAGCAGTGAAAAATGCTGAGAATACAGTGCTGGATGCATACACAAGAAGAATAGCAGACAAGGTCACACCGTTAAGGGCACTGTAAAGCAAAAACAAACCGGTTGCAGCACCAGCAGAAAGTTTAGCAATACGAGCACTCAGGTACATAACCAGCCCAAATTCAGCGATAATTAACCCGATAAAGGTAAGTTGGCTACTGAAAACAAGCTGCTGAACAGCTGGTGTTGTTGCAGTTAAAAATGCAAACACAGCAGTTACGAGAAGCCCCAGCATCATCCAGCCGTACACACCACGAAGATATGTATTTACCAGTTCAGCACGACGCACGTCAGGTGCGGCTATATTTCGTCCTAACATTCCATCCTCCGGAATTATTTATAGTCTCTTGGTTCTTTTTTAATCCGTAGAGATTACGGTATCAAGCCCACTCCTGTATTGCAAGTTTATCAATACAGATCATTCTGTAAACAAAAAGCCCGGTCAAATTTGACCGGGCTTTCTATGGGCGTACGTTGCAGTCTAATTACAGACCACAGTTGCGAAGATCTTCGCCAAGGTATTCACGTTCGTTTTCACCAAGAATACCTAAGGACAGGGCGATAAGTGTCCAGAGGTGAACAACGTGGTACCCTGCTCCGTAATGTTCGGAGAGGTCATGAATCTGCGAGTGGCAGTTATGACAAGGTGCGATGACATAAGGCGCACCAGTCTTAACAATCTGCTCGTTTTTGATTCTGCCGTAATGGCGACGTGCTTCGGCGTAACCTGCCTGTAAGGATCCGCCACCACCGCCACAACAGTAGTTGTTGGACTTGTTAGGCCATGTATCAATAAAGTTCTCCTCACCGACAACTTTTTTGATAACAAAACGTAACTCATCCGCAGCCATGTCACCAAATCCTTTACGGACAAACTGACATGGATCCTGCACGGTAAATTTAACGTTGTTAACGTTCCAGTCTGAGTTAACCTTCAGTTTACCTTCGCGAATCCAGCGAGCGTAAAGAAGGATAATAGACTCAATTTCAAACTTAGGCTCGATACCAAATTTCTGCATTCCGGACCGGAGTGCGTAAAGTTCGTGGCCTCACTCGGTGTTGAGCCAAACTTTGGCGCCAAGGTCCTCCACAGCCTTAACTTTGGTTCGAACAATTTTTTCCCATGACTCATCGTCAGCTGCGAACATACAATAGTTCTCAGCAGCCCAACCGTTAGAGCCGTATGTCCAGTCATCACCGGTACCGATGTTCATAATTTTCCACAACGGAACCATTTCATCCGGCTCAGTTACCGGCTCACGGGAGTTCTGGTTGAGGTAGTAGGTTTTTCCAAGCTCATCAAACGGTACGGCAAGTTTTTCCATACCTTCCTGCTCGGTCTGCACCTCTTCAAGAACATCTTCCACTACAAACTTAAAGTCTTCAGAGGAAGCACCCATTGCGCTGTGACCAGGGTTACGTAAGGCCACGTCACAAGAGTTAATAATACCTGTAGGACGGTCTTCGCGCGGCCAAGCCTGACGAGCCTGGTACACGAGCTGCGGAATATTAATCTGCATTGGGCAGACATAGGTACACCGCTGACACATGGTACACATCCATACCCAAGGGGTAGAGGTGATTTCTTCATCCATACCCAGTGCAGCAAGACGCAAGAATTTGCGTGGATCCATATCCTCAAGTCCAGTTGCGGGACAGCCTGCAGAACAAGCACCACAAGTAAGACACATGTTGAGGTTGCCACCTTCCGGCAGCAGATCAGCTACACTTTCTATGAAAGAACCACCGCACTCCTTCTCAGGATGCTGCTTTGAATCTGACATATTACATTTACTCCTTAACCGCTTAGCGCTGCTCTTTGTGTTGCGTTAAAAAAACAAAGCGGATTACGCTCTACTATAATGGGTTAGCGCCTGAGACAAGATAAAGAACGCAACTTCCTTCATAATTCATATTTTTACCTGAAAAATATGTGCACACTAAAAGTTATTGCACTCTTTATTGCAGTTCTACCTACATTTTTTATAGCATCTAATTTATAGTAAACAATGCATAAATAATAACAGGCTGTAGAAGAACTAAAATAGTCGCCAATCCCGAAAGGTTACGCACTTCAAAGTGGCGCAACCTCTTTTATACATTCTTCGCATAGCGGTTCACCATCCTCTTAACAGCATTTTTGCTTTCCGTCATACTGATTATCAATGAAACCGGTTAACTTTGCATTTTATTGACATCAACATGATTTTATTGGTATTTTGCAGCGCAAACAAACTGGTTGCACAATTTATTTCATTTGAGAATAACACGAATACTAAGCTGTTATTTTCTGGTACATTCTACCATCTTCTACAACTACATACTTGACCAGTCGCCAAGTATGTTCTACCTGAGAATTACGCCCGCACTGTCGGGCGCTTTTTCTTGTGGAGAAGAAGCGGTATCCTGATCGCTGGAAAAAAGCAGGAAAGAATTTTTTAAGGGAAAAATGATGAGCAGTATTCCTATTTCTATTGAAGGCTTTGAAAAAGTAAAAAAAGAGCTTGAGGCTCTGAAAAAAGAGCGTCCTGAAGTTATTCAGGCTATTAAAGAAGCTCGTGAAGAAGGCGACCTCAGTGAAAACGCTGGGTACGACGCTGCACGTGAACGTCAGGGCATGCTCGAAGCACGCATCTCCTACATTGAATCACAGATGGCTCGCTACAATGTTATCGATCTCAAAACTCTCGGCGGCGACAAAGTAACCTTTGGTGCAACTGTAGAGATTGAAGACCTTGATTCTGGCGAAGTGAAAAAATACACTCTGCTCGGTCCAGACGAAGCAGACTACCAGAATGGCAGCATTTCCGCACTTTCTCCTGTCGGCAAAGCAATGCTCGGCAAAGAAGAAGGCGACGAATTTGTTGTAAACGCACCTAAAGGACGTATTTCTTACGAAATCGTTTCTATTGAATTCGATCATTAGTAGCAGGGCATCCATTGGATGCCATCACTGTCTCTGCTAAGAGAAAAAGCCATGCCTCATCATTATATCATGATGAGGCATGGCTTTTTTACATTCAACTTTCTGAATGTCGGATTACGCTGTTTTTTTCAGTTTTTTGTCCAGCAGCTCAAGTACTTTCAAGGCTTCTGCAAACTCAGAATTAACTTCTACTGCCTTAGCCAACATGACACGTGCTTTTTCATACTCTTTAATTTCAATAAGCACTCGCCCTATATTATACAGCAAGTGTTCATCCAGCTTCGAAAGCTTTTGTGCTCTACTGTAAAATTGTAATGCTTCGGCAAACAGCTTGTTTTTTCGAAGCTTAATTCCAAACTCATTGAACATATGTTTATGTTCTTCACTGAATGCGGCTTCAATACCAACCAGTTTAGAAAAAACTTGCTGCCCTTTATCGGTTTCATTTCTATCAAGATAAGTAAGACCAAGACCGAATGTTGCGCGAACATTCGCCTCATCCATTTCCAGCACTTGTAGAAACTCAACTTCAGCCCCGTACGGCTGTCCATTTACTCGCAAGCGCTCACCTCTGGCAATACCCTGAGCTACTTTACGCATCGCAGGAAAAATCTTTTCCTGATAAAAAGCAGGCTCAGGAGAATACTCAGCCATCAAAATATCAAACGAGACTTTATCGTATTTTTCAAACGGAATATGATTTTTATTGAGCTTCCAAATGGTAATATCTCCATTACCTTCCTGCTCTGCATATACCATTACTGAAACTTTATTTGCTCGTTTCGTAGCCCCAAAACCAACTCGAATCAGCTTGGTAACAGAAAAAGCCCCCCGAATAGGCTGCTTCTCATGGCTTCCATTCATGTTCATCCCTCTCAGCAAGTAAAATATGCTGACTACAACCTGTTAATACAGAATAAATTAACCATACAGTGTTGTTATGCCGTTACATAATCATGCTAACGGGCATATGTCATCCTTTTATGGTACAATTTTCCGAATTGAAGCATTACGGAGGATATATGTCCCGTTATCTATGCATTCACGGTCACTTTTACCAGCCCCCTCGCGAAGACCCGTGGCTTGGCGAAATCATGCCCGAAGGTAGCGCCGCGCCAATGTTAAACTGGAATGAACGTATAACACGCGAAAGTTATACTCCTCTTGCATTTGCAAAACGACTTAACAGCGACGGCCACATTATAGAACTAGTCAATTGTTATGAATGGATCAGCTTTAATGTAGGTCCTACTCTCATGCGTTGGATGGAAACTGCATTCCCTGCAATCTATCAACGCATTATTGATGCAGATAAATCCAGCATGCGAAGATTCGGACATGGCAATGCCATAGCACAAATATACCATCACACAATTCTTCCACTTGCAAAGGAACGCGATAAAGATCTTGAAGTCCAGTGGGCGATTCAAGATTTTGAAAAACGCTTCGAACGCAAGCCCGAAGGCATGTGGCTTGCTGAATGCGCTGTGGATACTCCTACGCTGGAAACACTGGCAAAGCATGACATCAAATTTACTATCCTATCTCCGCATCAAGCAGATGCATTAGAAGATAATGGAGAATGGTACAATATTAATGGCGACACATTTGATACGTCCATCCCATACAGAGTAGATCTTCCAAGTGGTCGTTCCATTGCTATATTCTTTTATGATGCCGCTATTTCGCAGGCTGTCGCCTTTGAAAAATTACTCTCCAATGGAGACACTTTCTGGAATAAAATCAAATCATTTTCTAACAACGGCATATTGACAGTTAGCACAGACGGGGAAACCTACGGTCATCATTTCAAATTTGGCGAAATGGCACTTGCACATGTCATTGACAATGCACGCTCTGCCCGCGATGGCATAGAACTTACCAATCTGGCGGCATTTCTTGCCAGCAACCCACCGCAACAAAAAGTGCGCCTGCATCAACCCTCCGCGTGGAGCTGTTCGCACGGCGTTGAACGCTGGCGCAGTAACTGCGGCTGTACAGCCGGAGGGCATCCTGAATGGCAACAAGAGTGGCGCAGACCATTACGCGACGCCATGAATTTTATGAAAGAATGCGTGGATAACTTTTTCGATTTAAAAGCTGGTGACTATTACGAAGCACCGGAAAAAGCACTCTGCGAATATGGGCACGTCCTTTCCGGCAGCACTCACTGGGACGAATTTCTTTCCAAACATGCCCGCGGAAGGCTTAGTGAACAGCAACGCCATGAAGCAATCCTTCTCCTATTTATGCAGGAACAGGCACTCTCTGGCTTTGCAAGCTGTGCATGGTTTTTTGATGAATTAACCCGCATTGAACCCAAGAATGCGCTCTCATTTGCACTGCATGCTCTTGATATTCTAGCGGAGTTCGAAGGGCATACAAGACTCGATGATTTTGCCGAAATTCTTGCAGACGCAGTCTCTAATAAAAAAGGACACGAAACAGGAAAAGAACTGTTATATGAAAGGATTTTGCCACGCAGAGAATCTGAAGCCTCTATTTTGCTACAGGCGCTACTACTCCTTAGCAATGACAATTACTTCCCGCAAAAAGGAAAGACCTATCTCGTCACATGGAGTAACATTACGGTCAAGGTTACGCCGGAAAATATCGAGGACAACCATTTTTCTGGAAAAGCAATTATGTTCTGGAAAGACTCCACCTTCGGTATCAACATAAGCTGGCAGTACGCCAAGCTTCCAGCCGGATTTATGAACAGCTCCACTGTCACAGCTACAATCGAAAACAAAGGCGCCCAGAGTTGTATTTACACAGCGCTGCCGCGCAACAAGCGGCAATCTATCACTGTGCATTTTATGCAGCATGTTCTTGATGATCTTATAGCAACATATACTCCACTCGGTCTGGACGCCACAGTCTTGTTTGAAACATGGACAGAAGGACAAAAAGATCAACCGGCAGGACATCTATGGGATGTAGTGTGCCCTGCTCTGATTGAAGGTTACATTTTCTCTGAGCACTGCGAAGTGCAGTTAAAAACAAAACAGATTGCATGCTTGCGCCACTACTTGCAGCAATGGATTACCCGCAAGCAGTATGACCCTGTAATGACGCTCAAAAAAGTAGAAGCAAAAATAATCCGAATGTTGTCCGATGACGATCCGGCGTACTTTAAAACAACAGGCATTCTTGAACGAGCGCGAGAGTTGTTCCCGTATGCTCCAATGGACGATCTGCTTTACTTCCTGTGGCAGGAAAAACAACATGATCCGTATATCCGAAAGATCGCCCGATTCGTCAACTTAGAACTGCCATAGCACCACACTAAGCACAAAAAGGATGGAGGATATCCCCTCCATCCTTTTCTTTTTATGGTTAAAAAACGAGTCACAAAGTTATCACATTGCGACACAGACTTGTGCAACATGCGACACTCTTTTGTCACACGGGTTCATTAATTTCCTCCCATCACAACAACGAAACAATGCTTTCAATCTTGGAGGAAATATCATGCGTCCTTGGAATTATATTCTGACTGCCTTTTTGATTATCTGCCTTGCTGTCCCTGCTTTTGCAAATAACACTGTAACTGTAAAAGGCTCTACCACTGTGCTGCCAATTATGCAGGGTGCTGTGGAAGCATTTATTGCAGAAACCGGTATTCCGGTTGCTGTTTCAGGCGGTGGCTCATCAAACGGCATCAAAGCACTTCTGGATGGCAGTACCGATGTTGCCATGGCATCCCGCAAGATGAAGGGTAAAGAAATCAAGCTTGCTGAATCCAAAAAACTCACTCCTGTTGAACACATCATCGCTTTGGATGCTGTTATCCCTATCGTACACCCATCTAACCCGATAAATAACCTTACCTCAGCTCAACTAAAGGCTATTTACGAAGGTAAAGTAACCAACTGGAAAGAAGTTGGCGGCACAGATGGTAAAATCGTCGTTATTTCCCGTGACACGTCTTCCGGCACCTACGAGACATGGCACAAAATCGTAATGCAAAAAGCCCGCGTATTCCCCGGTGCGCTGCTTCAAGCTTCCTCCGGCGCAGTGTTGCAGGCGGTATCTAAAAACAAAAATGCCATTGCATATGATGGCATTGGCTACATCAACGATTCCGTAAAGCCTCTTTCTGTAGACGGTATTGTAGGCAGCGCTGCCACAGCAAAAGACAAGTCATACCCTGTAGCACGCACGTTACAGATTTATACTTCTTCCGCCCCTTCTCCTGAAGCATCCAAGCTTGTTGAATTTATCCTCTCCCCTAAAGGTCAGGATCTCGTAGAAAAAGCGGGCTTTATCCGCCGCTAACACACAGCTGATAACACCAGCCTGCCTTTCTGCGACACAGTGGAAAGGCAGGCTTCATGCATCTGCACTCTTGGGGGCATACTATGCGGATTTCGAGACAACAGAGAGAGATGGCGATTCATGGTAGTTTTTTTGCCATTGCTTCAACAAGCATTCTCGTTCTTACCCTCATAATGGTTTTTCTCATTATGGAGGGATTACCAATTTTTCAGCATGTGTCTGTGCCGGATTTTGTATTCGGTTCTTACTGGTATCCTACCGATGACCCAGCGGATTTCGGCATACTACCAATGATCACAGGCTCACTTGCGGTAACAGCCCTTTCTTCCTGCATCGCTATCCCTCTAGGGTTAATGACGGCAATTTATCTCGCTGAAATTGCGACACCGCGCATGCGTACTATCATCAAGCCACTAGTGGAGATGCTACAAGCGTTACCTTCTGTGGTAATTGGTTTCTTCGGTATGGTTGTTATCGCACCGTTACTTCAAGACTGTTTTGGCATTGCGACGGGACTTAACCTATTCAATGCATCTGTCATGCTGGCATTTATGGCAGTACCTACCATTACCTCTATTGCTGAAGACGCAATCTACAGTGTGCCAGAAGAACTTAGAGCTGCCTCTCTCGCATTGGGCGCTACCAAATGGCAGACTATTGCCAACGTTGTCATCCCTGCATCGCTATCAGGAATCAGCACTGCGGTTATTTTAGGAATGGCACGCTCTATAGGTGAAACTATGGTTGTTCTCATGGTCGCTGGCGGTGCCGCAATGACACCTTCTTCTCTGTTTGACCCAGTACGCCCAATGCCTGCATCTATTGCTGCTGAAATGGCAGAAGCACCATTCCAAAGCGAACATTACTACGCACTATTCGCTACAGGCATGGTTCTGTTCCTGTTCACCTTAGTATTTAACATTCTTGCTGCATACATAGCCGAAAAGAAAAAACAGACCGGAACAGCGACCTTATAACGGGAGAAATAGTATGTCACAGTTAGCAGAACCTACAAGCACATCCATAATGCAGCATATGCCCGAAACGTCCGAAGCCAACAATCTACGTCACATTATGCAAACGATTATGTTCACACTTTTTAAAGTAAGTGTGGCGATCAATGCTCTTGCTCTTGCTGTTATCTGCGGTTTTGTCCTGTATTTCGGTGCCCCTGCTATTTCATTGGAATTTTTATTAGAAAGCCCACGCGAAGCAATGACCCAAGGCGGCATTTTCCCATGTATTCTTGGAACCATTGCGCTGTCCTATGGTTCCATGCTTATTGCACTCCCTTGGGGCGTTGCTACTGCGATCTACCTGCATGAATACGCTAAGCCCGGTAAGGTGGTACATATTATACGGCTTGCCATTAACAACCTTGCTGGTGTTCCTTCTGTTGTATTCGGTCTATTCGGTCTTTCGTTATTTGTGACAATGCTCGGCATGGGTGTTTCCTTGCTTGCCGGAATGCTTACGCTGGCTGCGCTTGTTCTTCCGCTTATTATCGGTGCTTCAGAAGAGGCATTGCGGAGCGTATCCCCAACGTATAGAGAAGCGTCTCTCGGGCTGGGTGCTACAAAATGGCAGACTATTTATCGTATTGTTCTTCCTTCCGCTGCGCCGGGCATTCTTACAGGAGCAATTCTTTCTGTCGGACGTGCTGCTGGCGAAACCGCAGCTATCATGTTTACCGCAGCAATGTTTTTCTCACCACTTTTGCCACAATCTATTTTCGACAGTGTAATGGCTTTGCCATACCATATTTATGTACTGGCAACAGCAGGGACTAACATTGAGCAAACAAGGCACTTGCAGTACGGCACTGCGCTTGTACTTATTGCATTAGTTCTCAGCATGAATTTCTTTGCCATTATGCTCCGTTCCCGTATGCAACGTAAGCTTTCATAACGGCTCCTTCAGACTCAGCCTTGTCTATATGTCGTGCCCGCAGATATACTATTTGCGGGCGCTCCCCTATATCCCTTTCCTCGAAAACCCATCGTTAGCATTAACACTTCTCGTGTTATCCGTTGCTACCTGCCAATATTGTGTGTATTTTGAAAAAAAATGCAGGGGGCTGCTATGCCAAATAACAAATATCTTTTGGATGACGTAGATTTTTATGAAATTCGTAACAGAAATGAAAGCCGTGTAATCAAAATTATGAAGAAGGTTATGGAGACCCCTCCATACTACAAGCCTTCTAAAAAAGATCTTTTTGATATCTATGCCCTGTCATTAAATGCGTTACCAGCACGGTACGCACAACAGGGAACAATAGTGCTGCGCGACCCTGTTCGGGATGCGGAAATTGAAGATGCCGTCCGTAAGGCATTTGCCATTGTGGTAGAAAATCCAAAAGTGTAGTTGAGAATTACTTATGATCTCCATCGATACCCATATTCACACAAAATATTCCCACGGCAAAGCGACACCTCAAGAAATGTATAATGCTGCCCTTGAAAAAGGCTTGAAGGTGTTCGGCTTTTCGGAACATTCAGCACGTCCGTCCGGTATGGATTACCCCCGTGAATATCGGGAGCATCTGGCAGCACATTGGGACATCTATATCGAACAGGTAACCGCCTTAAAAAATAATAATGACGGCGTTACTGTTCTACTAGGTATTGAGATGGACTGGATGGAGGGGAATGAAGAGTTCATACGTGCAGAGCTTGCGAAAAATTCTTATGACTATGTGCTCTGTGGCATCCATTTTTTAGAAAACTGGGGCTTCGACTACACAAAAGCTGATTGGGAATCCCTTAAAGACGACGAACTGACAGCCATCTACGAAAAATACTTCAACACAATGGTCACCATGGCGCGAACGGGCATTTTTAACACCATCGCACACCCTGATATCATTAAAATCTTTTCTTGCAGCTACTTTTCACAATGGATTGCAACAAAGGAAGCGCAACAGCTGGTGACAGAAGCATTGACTGCGGTACGTGATGCTGGAATGTCTATGGAAATTTCTTCTGCCGGAATCCGTAAACTCTGTCAGGAAATTTACCCATGTGAAACCGTGATGGGAATCGCGAGCAAGCTTGAGCTGCCTATCACCTTCGGTTCCGACGCCCATTCCACTATGTCCGTTGCCTATAGCTTTGACAAACTGGAAGAATACGCGCGACGTTTTGGATACTCCGAAAGTGTTTATTTTAAGAATGGCAAAATGCATTCTCGACCATTTTAACTGATAACCATGCTACATAAAAATTCTACGTTCAATGGTTTCATACAGATTGCTGGTGTGCATGACGTGCAAGAAGCACAGATGCTTGCAGACTGCGGCGTGCATAGCGTCGGACTACCGTTGCGGCTGCCAGTTAATAAAGAAGACCTGACAGAAGGTGAAGCGCGTGACCTGATTAAACAGATTCGTGCCCAGATTCTTCCTGTCTGCATCACATATTTAGACAAAGCAGATGCTATCATTCAATTCTGTAAAGAACTTGATGTTACCCATGTTCAATTACATGGAGAGATTGCAACATCTGAATTGCAAAAACTTGCAGAGCTTGCTCCGCAACTCTTCGTTATTAAATCACTTGTAGTAAAGAGTGATGGAAGCAACAAGGATGCCCTACTCCACACAGTGGATGAAACTGCACTCTATGTTGATGCGTACATTACGGACACCCACAATCCCGCAACCGGAGCAGACGGTGCTACAGGGTTAACGCATGACTGGAACATTTCTGCCCTGCTAGTACAGCACTCACCACATCCTGTCATTCTTGCTGGTGGGCTTACTGCAAATAATGTTGCTGAAGCCATTCTCAACGTAAAGCCAGCAGGCGTAGACGCCCATACAGGCGTTGAAGACTCCTCTGGTAGAAAAAGCCGCCCACTGGTACACTCCTTTGTAAAAGAAGCAGCAAAAGCCTTCGTAAAACTGCGCGATTAATCGCGTCTCTGCCAAGTAATCAGGGCACATGCGGCACTTCTCTCTTCTTGTTAATTACCGTAATTTGCAGTATGTACCCTGCGTGGGTTAAATTTTTTTTATGAGCTGGCAGGCTCAACAGACAAGGAGTAGCAGGATGGATTTTGTTTACTTTTTCATTGGATTATTCGCAGTGCTGGGCGCATTGTACTACATCAAAAAATCAAGCTAAGTACCGTTGTACTTTGCTTCTAGTGGCAAAGTAACCGGTATACCGGTCTATCTGGGACATGAACTTACGTAGTACATGTCCTTTTTTTGTGCTCCGAATCACACCATTACTCTCAATATTTCATTATGGTCTCGCTCTTAGAGCGAGTTTTTTCGTGTTAACAGCTACGCATGCTGTGCCTGTATCGTTTGATTTTATGCTCCACGAAACTCTTTCGTTGTTACAAAAATATCTGCCATGCATTACACAAATTCGATGCAACCAAGTAAAAAAAGACATTACCTTTCGTTATCCTAAGGTATGTTTTATCTTTTTTGTCGCACAGCTGACAGATACAGCAGCATATTGGAATATAATTATCGCATAGCAATGCTGCTTTTTCACTAACTGTAGATGAGGTTTGTAGACTATGTCTCAACAGATTATAACGCCCCATATTCTCCGGCGCGTTATCCAATGTTTTTTTCTTTTTTTCTGTCTTTTTATCGGGTTCCGTTTGTTTCAACACTTCATGTGGGCGACCGGACAATCTTCTGTTTTCGTAGCAAAACCTCCTTCAGTTGAAGCGTTTTTACCTATCAGCGCCCTCATGGCAGCCAAGCAATTTATTCTTCGGCACAAATGGGATATGGTGCACCCCGCAGGATTAACCCTCTTTTTTGCTTTTATCTGGATGTCCTTACTCTTCCGCAAAAGCTTCTGTGGCTACATCTGTCCTGTAGGTTTTGCATCCAACCTTGTTGAGCAATTGGGGCGCAAATTTGGCTTACAAAAAGAGTTACCTGTCAAAGTAGAACGGATTCTCGCTGCACCAAAATACATTTTACTTGCAGGATTTGCCTACTTTATTCTTATCAAAATGAGTGCTCGTCAAATTGAAAGCTTTTTGACACTTCCATACAACTACGTTGCTGACTCTAAAATGCTCGCTTTTTTTATTTCGCCATCAGCAACCACGCTCATTATCTTGGCAAGTATTACGGTGAGTTCACTGTTTATACGTAACTTCTGGTGTCGTTTCTTGTGTCCTTATGGCGCACTGTTAGGATTATGTTCAACCTTCAGCCCAACCGCGATTAAACGTAACCCGGAAGCATGTATTTCGTGCGGCAAATGTAGAAAAATATGTCCATCTGCTATTCATGTTGATGAACGGGAACTTGTTCATTCCCCAGACTGTATAGGCTGCACAGAATGCGTGGGGGTATGTCCTGTACCTGATTGCCTCACCACCAGTTTTTTCAATAAAAAAACACCAGTCGCAATTATTGCTGTGGGGTGCATCTGTGTGTTGCTACTCTTCTATGGCATAGCCGTATTCACTGGACACTGGTACTCCGATGCTCCACCACATATCATTCAAAAATTCCATATGATGATTTTCAACAAATAGCGTTTGAACATATAAAGACCGCAATCTGTTACATACTGATTGCGGTCTTTTCTATGGTATCAAGCGTAACCAGCCTCTAGCAAAACCAAAGCGCCAAAACGTAATTTTTATGCGCAGCAAGCAATAAAACACACACACCGCCATAAGCTTTTCTACACAAAAGGTTGCCTTTTCTCTGGTACGTCTTATACATTCTGGATAAGAAGGTATTCATATTCATTCAGTCAACGATCATTTTCGCAAGGAGACTCGATAACAATGACAAGCAACTTAAAAACAATGATGTTACTCGCGCTGCTTTCCGGTATTATTATCGTCCTCGGCGGTGCCTTGGGCGGTAAGGGCGGCATCATCATCGCTTTTGCACTGGCGCTTATTATGAACGTAGGCAGCTATTGGTATTCAGATAAAATTGTTCTGCGCATGTACGGTGCACAGGAAGTAGGGCCGCACGATGCCCCTATGCTGCACCAGATTGTTGAAGAACTTGCATACAAAGCAAATATTCCTAAACCACGCATCTGTGTTATCCCAGAGCAGGCGCCGAACGCCTTTGCAACCGGACGTGACCCTGAACATGGCGTAGTGGCAGTAACACAGGGCATCATGCAGCTGCTTTCTACAGAAGAATTGAAAGGTGTGCTGGCACATGAGATTGGGCACATCACGAACCGTGATATTCTTATCCAATCTGTTGCAGGCGTTATGGCATCAGCAATCGTCAGCATCGCTAACTTTATGCAGTTTGCCGCAATTTTCGGTTTTGCAGGTGGCGACGACGAAGAAGGATCAAACCCGTTTGCTGCTTTGCTGCTTGCGTTCGTAGCGCCTATTGCCGCAAGCCTCATTCAGTTTGCTATATCCCGCTCCCGCGAATATCTTGCTGATGATACAGGCGCACAGCTTTCTGGAAACCCATTGTACTTAGCTTCCGCGCTTGAAAAGCTTAACGCATACTCACAACAGGTACCAATGCAACACGGCGGGGAAGCAACTGCCCATATGTTCATTGTAAATCCATTCAATGGCGCGAACATGGCAAAACTTTTCAGCACGCACCCACCTATTGAGGAACGTGTCAGCCGACTTCGCAACATGGCACACAGATAGCCACCGTTGCCTTGTTCAGTATCAGGGTGAATCAACTCTGTGCAGAACAAAAAATGAGTACAGTTTGGCTTAAAAGGTTAGCCCAGCCTTTTTCATCACCAGAAAACTGTACGTATCGACATTAATCAAGGTCTCGCAATTGCGAGACCTTTTTTTACGTGCCAAGAACATACCCAACGTTAGTCTGCCTACCTTACCCGCGCCTATCTCAGGGAAAAACATTCCTCGCCTCCATATAAAATCTTCCGTTTATGGACATCCCCCTTAC
>NZ_JAOARI010000006.1 GCF_025210605.1 Halodesulfovibrio sp.
AGGAAGACTAATGAATCTTTCGTGGACAACCCATGCGTGGGAAGACTACCTGTACTGGCAAAAAACAGATAAAAAAATCCTCAAGCGCATTAACACACTCATTAAAGACACCATGCGTACCCCCTTCGATGGCATCGGCAAACCGGAACCGCTCCGCTTTCAGCTAACCGGCTGCTGGTCCCGCCGCATTAATGAAGAACACCGATTAGTTTATAAACTAACAACCGATAATACGCTCCATATCCTGCAATGCAAGCACCATTACTAGCTATAAAGTATGGGTTGCCCGCCAGCTAGACAAACAACCCTCCTGCTAAAATTTACCCCGCTTGGGCGGGGTTTTTAATATCCTGCCGCTGCAGCAGAAAAGTTCATTGCAACGACTCCACACCCCAGAGCCAAAAAAATTGCAAAGTACTGTGTTACACGTCGCCACACTTTAGCCCCCTGATATCGGGAGGCTGTGTATCGCAGCGCATCACACGCCAAAATTCCATGAGCAGCAAAAAGGAAAAAAGAAATATTCCCCAATGGCTTCCAAACATAATAAAGGTTGTATGTCATGACAGTGAAAAGGGAGAGGGGAAGAATTGTGTACCCCCAAACAGCCTTCCATAAAGGAACCTTTCCACGCCTAAACTCTTTCAAAAAAGAAGGCGGCTTCTCAAGCCCAGCCTCTACCCGCCTGTCATATACACCTGCACAACCATCCATTTCTTCCCAAAACTTTTTCCACTTCCACAGCCGATATTCCCAATTATTTTTCATTCGCTCAAAATTCAGCATAATAAAATCATTTTATTTGCTACAGCAAGCCAAGGCTGGCAAACCATACATAACTATATTTAATAATTTTTATACACATCATAATTACTGAAAACTTGGCTAAAAGCTTCCAAAACTGATGTCCGGCATAATCTTCTGCACTGAGCCAAACTCCACGAAGCGCCACAAGAAGATAACAAGGGCCAAATAAAAATAATAAAAAAAAGGCAAGCTCGACTCCACCAGCTGCTCCACTGGATAAACGTGGCATAACTTTAGCCCATGTAAACACAAATGCAGCAAATAAAGCAAAGCAAGCGACGACCCCGTAAATCCAGTAATGCACCCATAACGGATACTCACCCCGCCAAAGCTTACCCAAAAAACTCATAACCCCTCCTTAAAATTATTTTTTCAAAATAATTCCATATACCTATATATATTTTTTTATCAACAGAATGCCTCAAGACATTTTTTTGCTTGACCTTTCTTGCTGCCTTAAGGCATCATTTCTTCACGCCGCAAGAAAAACACCAAACACAACGCGAGCATAGCACCGTTGTTAGTCCGTATTTTTTTGGGTGCCAATCTGGAGAGTTCGCAAAGTCGGCTTTCTGGAAAGGATAACAGCGCATTCTATAAACTTTTACGAAATCAGGAGATTTAACCATGATGAGCCTTATCAACCGTTGTTACGAGTCCTTCCGCCCGTCCTCTATCTGTGACACTCGCTACCTACGTGCATATGCCTTGCGCAGTCTCATTGGCATTCGCCGAGGGTTCACCGCTCTACTGCCTATGCAACTACGTAGTGATGAGTGGAAAAACGGCAGACTTACCCCAGAGGAAGAGTATGACGAATTTGCTTTTCTATATGAAGATTTCTGGAACGAGGGAGAGCGAGACCTTTTATTCAGATACTTCTCCCATGATCTAACGCTCAACCGTGAAGAATACAAAAAAGCTTCCAAACGAAGTGACGATCTTGAAACCGAAGCACTCAGGTTTGGAGTCACGAGCTTTCTGCCAGTGGATGAGTTGGTTGCCGAAGCATCATCCCTCCGTGAAGCAAATGAAAACTTTGAAGCACTTATTTTAGGTAAATTAGGCTGTAAACCAAGATGGAACGCAGCAGCTACAACAGCAGGACCTGCTCCTGCCGCTCTGGTATACCCTGCACACTTCGGCGCTTATGCCGACCTGCTCATTTCCTACCTCGCGGATGAGCCTCTATCTGACGAGGCAGAATATGTCGCAGCAGACTTCTGGCACGAAAGCCTCGCCATCGCTGGCGGCCACACGTTAGCCGATGGCTTTTCTCCCTCAGCAGAATACAGCCTACAGGTTGAAGCCGCGCTGGAAGACGTAAAAAGAAGAGCTGCCCATCGCGTTGCAGCACGCAACAGCTTCAGCGCATTCCTTGCTAAAAACGGCTTGGTTCACACACCGTTACGCCGTGCAATCTAAAAAATTGTCTTCGCGAACCGCAGGGCTGCGCTGTGCAGCCGACCTAATCTCCTGTTGTTTGGAGAGTGCGCTCGGCGGTTCCATGTACGGAGCCGCCCTACGGGGCGCGAAGAACTAAAAAAGGAGGATGTATGCCAACCATACCATGTCAACAATGCGGAAAAATGTTCTATGTCCGCCCTTCTCGCCTCAATCTGGGTGGCGGGAAATACTGCTCAAAAGAGTGTGCTGCAAAAGGGCGGATAAAAAAGCCGGAACCGTGTCCGTGCTGTGGAAAGCTGTTCGTTAAACGACCTAACCAAATCTACTGCTCCCGCTCCTGCGCGACGAAAGCAAGCCACGCTGCCAGAGGCAGAACCCCACTTAAAAGCGGCATCTGCAAGATTTGTAAAAAAGAGTTTGTGCACGGTGTAGCCCAATCTATTTGCAGCCACGCCTGTCTGTTTGCTCACAAGAAAAAGCATGGCTGCAACCCAACATCCTACGCGCTGGAATTTGACCCTTGGAAAACAGGAGACATTCAGCCGGACCGCTTTGCAGACAACATGTACCGCCAGCCAGACCCGGTGCTTGGCTTCTGATGAAAATATTACGACCAACCAGTCTTAGTAGACAATTAACGAGGTTAACAATGCCACAACTTAGATTAAATTTAGACCCACAAAGCGTTACCATTCGCCGCTGCCTGCATACAGAGTTTGCATGTAACAAATGCAACCAAAATCAAACACGTTGCCGCCCAATTAAAATATTTTCTGTCGCACAACATGGCGTTGATGGTGCGCGAAAACTGGCTGAAGAGCACCTGCGCACTATTAACCCGAATGGCGCCGCGGCAAAGGGAAAGAACACTTTTACGCGCTATCTAGGCACTTGTGCAGATAAAAACTGCCACCGCTATATTTCTGAAGGTGACGAATACTATACGTTAAAGAACCGCATTTACTGCAAGTATTGTGGGCTAGGCATCGAAGAAGCTCAAAAAGTCTCACCGTCAGGAGAATAAAATGCCAATTGAATCAACAAGTGTCCCACTCGAAAAGTTTTTCGACAATTCAGTCCGTATCAGTTCCGTTATTCACTGCAAAAGCCTTGGCGATAGCTGCTACATCAGCGCTTTTGAAGATTTCGTATGTGACTACCTCTATTGCTCAGATCGCGTACTCGACCACTACCCTACGCTGAAAAAAGAACTTGCTGACGATTTGGAGTTAGAGGAAGTGGTCGATTGTATGCGTGAGGATGACGAAGAACTCACCGGCATTCTTGTCCGCATGGACACCCCCGTAAAAAGTTACGTAGCAGAAGGCGCAGCCACAATGAGTTGGGGCTGTTACCGCCAAGATTGGACATGGGCAGCAGATATAGCAGATGCGGAACGCCAAGCAATCGAATGGGCGAAAGAGCAAGACAGAGTTGCCCGGCAAGACTACATGGAAAAACAGGGCAAAGGGGAATAGGTCATGACAACTAAACCTATCCTCTTCAACGGTGCGATGGTTCGCGCCGTTCTGGACGGTCAGAAAACGCAAACACGGCGACCTGTAAAGCTTGGCGATTTTCCAGCAACACATGTCAAATATATTGACGAAAATCAGCATTTCCAGTTGATGCCGCCAGATACGTTTGTTTTTTCCTATTTCGAAGAAAAAACTCCAGTAGAAGTTTTCCATCCAATTGCCCCGCAATACCGCAAAGGAACAGTGCTGTGGGTGAAGGAAACATTCCGACTCCACGGAGGCACAGACGAATGCGGATGCGGTGGGGACAGATGCCACTGTCCGCCTGAAGGCACACCAATCTACCGCGCTGACATGGACGATGGCGAAAGCAAGTGGAACCCATCGATTCATATGAAAAAACAATACGCACGGATATTCCTTGAAGTAACTAGCGTCCGCTGTGAAAAGCTTTGGGATATGACAAGCAAAGACGCACGAAAAGAAGGAACCACACATCCAGAAAGATTCTTCGGGGAATGGTATGTCATTTACCCAGAAGAAGATAACCCCTTCGTATGGGTGTATGAATTCAAACGCTGTGAAAAGCCGGAAGGATGGAGGAGCTAAAATGACACCTGACGAAGCAAGAGAAGAACTGTGCTTGTTCTTCAAACCCGAGTGGCACAGCTACATAAATACCAAGCTGGCAGGTGACTTTGCAGGCGAACTTGCCGTGATAATACGTGAACACAACAAGATGCAGACTGACATGGCACTCGCTGCTGAGTTTGAAGTGCTTGCTAATGCACGTATTGCTGAACTTACAGCAGCAAGAGAATCCAATGAGCGGTTGTAGCTATGTCCGTGAACACTACGGTGTTCCTGCTCAAATTGGGATGCGTGTAATTGTAGATGGTAAGCCCGGAATCATCTCCGAAGATCACGGTAACTATATCGGAGTCAACTTCGATGAAGACAAGCCTGGTGTTGTTTTAAGCTGCCACCCGACTTGGCGAGTAGAATACACCATAAAATCAGGAAAAATTCGCCCTCTAACTCGATCTCAGCAACGTTACTTACGCTACCTTGAATATAGCGATTGTTTTAACTCCTTCTTAGATTTTTGCTACTGGGACGCTCAACAGTCTTGGTAATAAGGAAGCAAAGCATGTCAAAACTAGCAAAGAATCACCAACACATCGCCATCGCTCAAAAGAACTGCCGCATAGCAGTGGCAGTTGCCTGCCTGTACGAAGCCGTTGAACGCCTCTGGCAAGCACAAGGTGTACTCACCCGTAAGGAAAAACTCCAAGCAGAGCGAGTAATGAACTGGACTCAAAAGGTCATTGCTCAAATCGGGATTGATACAAAAAAATCCGCTGGCATTAAAAAGAACTTCAACCAGATCGCAAACACAATCCTCGCTAAACGTCAGCAGTACATTAGCGAAGGAGACATTACCCCGATTCATGGTTGCATGGATATTTTTGCAATGGCGCAGGTTGTTACGGATTTGCAGATTGTAGGCGGCTTCAAAAGCCGTGAATGGACATACCTTCTAAAAACAACAAACACGTTTACAGACACACTCTACGCTGATCTACACGAGACAGATGCAGCGGAAATCGCATGCAACTGCGCCCTTGATATTTTCGATACCATTTGTCCTGAATGGAATACTGCAAAGCTTGGGGAGGCGGCGTGAGCTTTTTTCAGCAATAATCATAATCGCTCTGCTTGCTTGCGTAGTCTGGCAAATTCACACAACCGAGCGACTGCGTAAAGAAAACCTCAAGCTACGATTGAAGACTATGGGGTTCAAGCATGAGATTCTTTAGCGTTAGGCAGCAGCATGGCTGTTCCGGTAATGCACTGGATTGGCAAGCGGATTGAACATGTTGAAGTGTTACAACGTAAACATGTTGATTTGGAGGTGGCATAATGAACATTGCAGTACATACGCCTGATCGCACGAACTTCCCTAACCTTGCACTTATGAAAATTAGTGCTTGGCACAAAGCGCAGGGAAATAATGTTGAGTGGTTCAACCCTTTGCTTTCAAACAGCTATGACCAAATATATTCAAGCAAAGTATTCACATTTTCCCACTGTGACCCGTACTTGCCAGATGATGAGAGAGTTGAAAAAGGCGGGACTGGATACCAAAGCACTCGAGTGCTACCAAATGAAATTGAGCACCGTGCCCCTGACTACTCTCTTTACAATGTATCTGCTGCCTATGGATTCACAACAAGGGGTTGTCCGAACAAATGCAGCCGCTGCATTGTTCCACAAAAAGAAGGGAATATTCGTGCAAACGCAGATATTGAAGAATTCTGGGATGGACAAAAAGACTTAATTCTTATGGATAACAATATCCTTGCCCACTCTCACGGAATCAAGCAGCTAGAGAAAATTTCCAAACTGAACATTAGGCTCGACTGCAACCAAGGCATGGAAGCAAAGCTAGTTGGCAAAGCAGAGGCTAAATTACTTGGTAATATTAAATGGTCACGAATCCGCTTTGCTTGCGATCGTCAAACTCAAATGAAGCATGTAGCTCGTGCCGTATCGCTAATCCGGCACTACTCCGGCAAGAAAGGAAAGTACTTTGTTTACGTGTTGGTCGGTGATCGAAACCTACCAGCAAACGACCCAGACGGAATTCAAGACGCTCTGGCTCGTGTTGAATTTCTCCGTAAGCTCGATGTTGACCCATTCGCGCAACCATTTCGTGACTACAAAGAAAACCTAGAGCCAACAGAAATTCAAAGGCAATTCGCACGATGGGTGAACAGGAAACAACTCTTCAAATCATGTAGTTGGGAAGAATACAATCAGCATCAGAAAAAAGCCCCTGCTTCAGCTACAGGAAAGCTCAAATCATTATTGGAAGTGGCATAATGGCTAAAATTCTAACTCAAACAATCCTCAACGGTGAAACGCCAACCGTTCGCCTCTTACACGATGTTCGTGGTGACTACATTTTTGCCGGAACAGTGGTACTTGCTGGTGTCCACAAGGCATACATGAATCAGTACGGAGCCGTGAGTGTTGAGGCTACAAATGGCAAGCTGCTAGGTATCCGTCCTCACGAAATGGAATGGGTAGAAGGAAAACCTTCAATGTGGTGCTGTGGCGATGGTAACAACTATGTCATTGAGCCATATGAAGGCGATTGGACGCTTGATGCGTTTATGCGAAAAAACGATGAGGTGGAACCATGAATACTTGGATAGATACGTTCATGCACTTAACCCTCGTTATCATTTTTTTCCATCTCCAATGGAACAATAAGCTAACAAAAAGTGAAACTCTCATCTGTGGCTTATTATTCCTAATTCTAATGAGAATTGGAAAAATATAGCATGACAATCACGACACAAGATAAATCCCTACTCCTCATCGCCGCACTATCATTCTGCCCCGGTATCGGCGCAGCGTGCAGCATCATCACCCTACTTGGCGCTTTATACGAAGCCGCAACTAGCGATTGGAAAATGTTTTTTATATCACTAACGCTAGGCACTACAGCCTGCTATATTTGGAGTTAACTATGATTGAAAGCTCCCCTCTTCCCCCTATTGCCACGTTAGACAAAATGGCAGAACTAGTTCAAATGAGTAAAGGTAGCCTTTCTGGCGTCTGGCAAACATGGCCACACTTTTATGTAGGTTCAGGACGGAACGCAAAAGGTGCACGGTTCATTCCTGCCGATGTGATTGCATTTTTATATGAAAATGGAGGGCTAAGTGTCCGTAGCAGCGTATCAAACAAAGAAGGGACGGCGGTACAAAGCAATTCTATATCTGGACGGAAAAGCAGTAACAAGCAAGCGCGGGTTTCTCACCAAAAAAGAGGGGCGAAAGTGGCTTCAGGACGAAGCCAGAAAACGTACTATGAAAACCCCGACAGGCACAAGCTTCGGCTTTGTGGCTAACAACTATTTAGACTTTATGGAAGAGCGTCGGCAGCCCCAAACATTTGCATATAAACGCACCATTATCAATCGCCTTCTAGAGTTTCTGGGGGGCGATTTTATTATACAGGAACTGCCAGATTCCACAGTAGAAAACTACCTTGTACACCTCAAACAAGAGGCAAGCGGCAAGACTGCAAACAGACATTGCAAAGAGCTTTCTATTCTCTGGAATTGGGCAATAAAGCGAAACCACATACAAAAAAATCCTTGGAGAGCTGCCGAACCATTCCCGGAAGAAAAGTTTATCCGTCAGGTCCCAACACTTGAAGAAATTCAAAAGGTACGTGAAGTCGCCACACCGGAAGAAAGAGACTGGATTGATGCATTATACTATACTGGTGCACGTATTGGAGAAATAACCCACTTGGAATGGAAAAATATCGACTTCGAACTAAACACGATTACCCTGTACACTCGAAAACGAAAAGGTGGAAACCATGAGCCGCGTACACTGTCACTTGCTCCGGCGTTCAGAGAATTGCTAGAGCGCCGCAATAAACGCCGCACTGCCGATCTGGTCTTTCCTACCAGGTACGGCAACCCACAACCACGTTCCGGTAGCTTCCTTGTTGGGCTGTTTTCACGCAACTGTCAAAAGGCAAAAGTAACCAAATTTACCGCTCATGGAATACGCCACCACGTAGCAACAAGATTAAAGGATAGTAGGCAAGCAACTTCCTACCAAATTCAAGCTTTCTTAGGACACATGAACCATTCTACTACAGAACGATACCTGCATGACTTGGCTGTAGACCGTGACGTTCCGCACCTACTGACACTAGAAAACTTGGGAGAAGATAAAGAGTAGTTTTGTGGTTCGATTTTGGTTCGATTGAGTCTAGAAAAGATCAAAATAAGCTTAACATAATCCCTCGTTAACCGTTGCTAACCCTAGATTTTAAAGAAATAGCACACCGCCTTGATTGACTCGAAATCGTGCTTAGGTCTCAAAGCCTAACGAGGGTTCGAATCCCTCTCTCTCCGCCAAGACGTCAAAAACAAAGGGCTTTATCCGAATGGATGAAGCCCTTTTATTTTGCGATGCGTTAACGATATGCGAATTTTTTAAAGAATCTTTCTTTATTTGTAAGCGGTATTTCATCTTCTTCTGGATCATCAAAGACATCTCCTACCGCCAATACCAAGTGCTGATTATCAGGACATAAAACCGATTGTTACAAAAAGACATTTCAACAACGCCTATCTATTCATTATTTTTAAAAAGAGGTAGGATTGGACTTTCTGAAGGAAGCTTTAATCCGTTCAGAGTCAATGTTAGCTCGACAGGATTCAAAACTTTCTCTGGACTTATAGATTCTTCGCGTGGCTTTCCAATCCCTATCATCTTAATATTCTCTATCTTACCATTCTTAACATATACTGTGATTTGGAGGTCAAGAGATACTGTAGTCTTATCTCCAAGATCAATAGCGTCCTGCATTGCGTTCGCTATTTTCCTACGGGAACTAGGAGAAACATATGAAATATCAACACGCTTATGTCCTACCCTAAAATCAACATCAACATCATTAGATGGAAGATCACTTCCCCGAAGACAATAAGATCCATCAATTTTAAATGGCAATGTGCTTTCATGTCGCACGGCCTGTTTTAAAACCTTCAGCGTAGTGACGTCATTAAATGTCTCTTCTTTGTTAATACGGACTTTCCCCTCCGAACTTAATCGATTCGTTAGAGTATTAAGGGTTTCTTTAGAATGCATCAAAATCACCTTTGCAGTATCAGCCGCCTCAATTGCATCTGCCTTCTTCTCTTCTGGAAAATCATCTGCAAAGTCATCCAAAGGCTTTGCTTGCAACCATGCCGCGCAACCCTTTTGCATCGTGGAAATTGCTGCAAAAGCCCCTGCAATATGAATGTGCTTCCGAGAAGTATTTTCATCTTTCAACTGATTAAGTAAGTAGGAACAATAGCCTTGTAGGTTTATTTCAAAAAGGATACAGCCTGAGGAAATCTTAGCTTTTATTACTAGCTGATCATTCTTCTTCAAGTCCTTTCGACTATACTTTTTTTTGGGAGGCACTTTACTAAGTAACTTCAAAAAATCATTCTGCATCGATAAAAGAAGATCTGCTGTTCGATAATCTAAGTACTCTGTATCATTCCATTCAGGGTCATCAATCTTTATATTGATAAAGACTCCTGAGGGATCTATTCCTGATACAATTTCTCTATCTGAGTCAGAACCATATTTTAATAAAATTTGTTTTGCTACTTCAGATAAATAAGAGGGATCAACGGTGCTCACTGGACAATTCTCCGAAATAAAAAAACAACCTGGTAAGAAATTGCTAAAGATAGCTATTTCCCTATTGGTAGTTTTTATCATATTTACATACATCAGTTTCGTTTCAGAAAAAGCCTTACTACAAAATATTTCTTATTCAATTTGCGCAACTTGTATTTTTTATGCAGGATTCGAACTTATTCCTGCGTGGCGTCATCTTGAAAAGAGTAAGTACCTACTATTAAATAGGTTATCAAGTTTGTTCTTTCTTTCCATCCAATTTGATATGGGAACAGGACTAACATCTGAACAAAAATATCAGGGTGGAAATATCTGTTCGCAAGTTTTTTTTAAAAACATTGATCCAACGACAACTTATTCAACAATTTTTCAATCAACCATCCCCATTGGAATATCAGGCTCAATAGATGAGTTTTCTGCAGGTTATCGCCACGCAATGAAAATTCTACTCACTGAAATCATACAAAGAAACTCTAACTACATTAAAGAAGTTCGTGGACTTGAAGAAGAAATTTGGAAACTATTGATGATTCTTGAAGAAGGTTATCTCAAAGAAAGTATTCAAGTTTTTAGACAGAAGAGCACCTCAACTTTAGATCGTATTCTAAATGCGCTCAATGAAAACGGGCTACTGAATGAATTTAAATTGCTATGTCAGGAACTACACAATATTAAATTTTAACCAATCCCTTAAGGTTTTTTCAAAATGCCCATATCCTCCGAATCATCAAAAGCATCGACAATATCCCTGTCCATATCTAGTTCATGCAGATAGGTTTTAGTTGTTCTAATATTCATATGACCAAGAAGCATTTGAATCTGTCGGTGAGTTGCTTTTCAGGATTTCGCAGTTAGGGATTAAGTGGTGGTTAGGCTTAATTCGGAGATGCCTGTGCCGAGGCTTCAGGCTGTGTGATATGGTGTTGCAGGACTTCAACCAGCGTTGAGAGCTGGGTACTGTTTGCACCGCTGATAGAGACACCCGCGGCGCGTTCGATGTCCTGCTGGGCAAACCCTAAAGATACAATGTCAGCTTTGAGAGCTTCACGACGCTGCGGGACGGTAAGTCCCTGCTGCAAAGACTGAAGCTGTGACTGATCCTGCGTCGTACTTGTCTGATTAGTGTTGCTGTGGTTAGCAGTATATTGCTGGAAGGCTGCAACAATTGCGTCATGCTGTGACGGGTCAAGAGCTTGCTGGTATACAGAAATGGTATCTGAATTGTTGCCGGATGCGGTTTCTTCGATAAAACGCTCAAGCAAGGCAAGCTCTGCATCAAAAGAGACACCGATCTTATCAGCCAATTCATACATTAGCTGTGCTTCAGCTTCTTCTTGCGCCTCTTTGTTGACCTCTGTTGCCGCTTCATTCGACTGCTCTTGAGGCTCCGACATCGGGGAATCTAACTGCATCAGCCCCGCAGCCACAAGCCTCCACTCAACTTCAGAATGCGCCAACACAGACTCCCCATCAGCAGGTAGCGCGCAAAGATCATTCACAAAGCAACGATCAATGGAATACCAAAGAGCGTAAAGGCCTGCGCAATAAATCTCACCTTCTAAATAAATTTTAAAGCATTTCCCTAGCAACGCAGCTTTAGTTAATTCATCAGCACTCTCAAGAGTGAAAACTAACTTTTCACCAATTCGTTGCCGCTCCTCCTCATTCTCCAGCCTGCTACGCATCTTCTGTTTGTCAGCTTCACTTACTCCTTCAAAGTTTTCCCCAAAGGACTTGACCTTCGCTAAAAACAAATTATCCCGAACAGTATTTGCTGTGCGTGCTAATCCCACTAACGTTCCAAGTGCAGGAATGTCTCGTGCGATTCCTTCTTTTTGAAATGCATCAAAAAAAGGTTCCAGCACATCAGTGGCTACGTCCATCAAACAATCTTTTATCTTTCCCATACGTTCTCCTGCTCCCAACATGCTCTTACTTCATGATTCTTTCAAACAAAAAAGCCCCCGATATTATCAGGGGCTTGGAATTACAAACAGTCTACTGTTTAAAATCAAAAATATACTCTGTATGTTGTTAAATTATAAACGGGAAAAGACTATTTTTTGCTTTTATTGTTCAACTTACTTTGGTGTGCCTTTAGTTTTTCTTCGTACTCTCTGAACGTCATTGGATGAAACTCTTTGAAGCATTGCTTTTTTGCATTCACGACCATTTTATCTTTCCGAGAGGACAGTACATCCGCTAATAGACTATCCATAAGAGAATCTGCAGAATTAATTAGCTGACCATTTGCCTTCGCATCCACAGCAGAAGTCAAACGCCCACTATTTACCCATAAAGGCATTAAGCCTCTAATTGCTACATTTACTTTTGACCCCGTTCCCCAACTAGAACTAGCTGCGGGAACTAGCACCTCAAGCCGATATGAAGCGCCGCACCTTCCCACAAATCTGTCCCCAAACACAGAGAATACAATTATTGGATTTTTGGGAGTCGTTATAAGAAACTCCTCTTGCGAAACGCTTATTCCCTCGGACTCTAGCCGGTAGCGAATTCTATCTTTGACGGCCTGTATATTCGTCCAGCACCCACCTGACACATCATCATTTACCAAGAGGTATGCCGATTCCATTAAGCCTACCCCTTTAGTTCTAGAAACAGTAAGCCACGTATAGTCCTCCTCCCCCATTCCAGCACACGGCACCAACAAAACCATCAACACAACCAGTAAAACCTTTTTCATCATCTAACACCTCGCTTATTTCATACCTGCCCCTGAATATAGTTCCCTTATAACTAGGTCTATTATTTCACTTTAATACTTATCTAGTTACAATAAGGAGCAACTATGGAGCGGGTATTTCTCCGAGGTATTCTTGTTCTTGTTTTCGTGTGCCTTTCCTCAATCACACAGGCAGAAATATACAGGGCGCTGCTGCCACAGGGAATACGAACCGACTTTGTTATCCACCACACACATTATTCTAGTGGGTATGATGAAGAGTCCGAGCAAGCCGAATAGGTCATGTACGAGTTCACACAAGAGGAAGCGAACGCGCCGCGGGTCAAGCGCACTAACTCTTTTCGTTCTGACCCTGCCGTTCCTTCCGGTTCCGCAGCTCTTAGCGACTACAAGAAAAGTGGCTACGACAGAGGACATCTTGCACCCGCTGCTGACATGGGCTTTTCCAAACAGGCTATGAGTGAATCATTCTATATGTCCAACATGAGTCCGCAACGTCCGGGCTTTAACAGAGGCATATGGAAAAAACTTGAAGAAATCGTGCGCGGGTGGGCAAAGAACGAAGATATCATTATCGTCACAGGCGGGATTCTGACTGGTAGACAGTATATCGGCAGCAACGCAGTTCTCATCCCCAACACATACTATAAAGTAATCTATGCTCCACAGCGCCAAGAGATGATAGCCTTTCTTCTGCCCAACGAGGCGTCTTCCGCCCTTTTACAACACTTTGCTCTTCCGGTGGATGCAGTTGAGGCTGTAGCCGGTATAGATTTTTTTCCTACCATACCTGATGAGTTTGAAGCGGCTTTAGAAAGGAACATCAACACATCTAGCTGGCAGTGGACTGCAAAACCGTCCCAGATTCGCAAACAACGTAGTATCGATTCCTCTACTATGGGTGTAGTCAAAATGTCCCGCTCTGGAATATGCCATGATCGTTCATCAAGATACTACAGTCGCACTAAACATTTTACCCCATACCGCACGTTAAAAGAATGCCTAAACGCAGGAGGAAGGTTGCCACGGTGATAGTAAGTAGGCTGCATACTCTCTCCCCTCTTGACACTATCGCCTGCTCCTCGTATCTTAAAAACCTATTAACAGGTCTTTTAGGAGGTCTTCTAATGGCTCATAAAATATTAGCTGATACTGTTGCCAGCATTTCAGAACTTAAAAAGAACCCTATGGCTACTATCCGTGAAGGTGATGGAGAACCCGTTGCAATCCTGAATCGGAATGAACCTGCATTCTACTGCATCCCAGCAAAGGCATGGGAGGATTTGATGGACAAGCTGGAAGACTTGGAGCTTTCCAAGATTGCAGCACAGCGCATGGACGGACCAACTGTAAAGGTAACGCTTGATGACCTATGATCTTGAGTTCAACAAGCAAGCCCTGAAAGAATGGAAAAAGCTAGGCAGCACCGTTCGGGAACAGTTCAAGAAAAAGTTGAAAGAACGTCTAGAAAATCCCAAGTTTCCTTCTGCCAAGCTTACTGGCACTGAATCCTTGTTTAAAATAAAATTACGCCAGTCTGGTTATCGACTGGTCTACCAAGTCATCGATGACAGAGTTGTTGTTATCGTTCTTTCTGTGGGCAAACGAGAAAGACTCGAAGCGTATAAAAATGCCTTTACCAGACTTGAAGAATGATCGAAGCCCCGCCAAATGGTGGGCTTTTTCTATAAAACAGCCAATCGATTTTGCGCTGAGTCATCCACGCTCTTTGATAAAAATCATGTGCACAACTCCGACTTTCGCTACGCTACCTTAAAAAACCACAGGAGGCACAGATGGGAAAAGCAAATGCAGGAAGAGGTGGCAAAGGCTCCTCAAGCCACCCAGGACAAGGTGGAAACTGGCCTAGCACCACTGGTAACGCATCAGGTGGTGGTAGAGGCAATGCAACACCATCGGGCGGTAAAGGTGGCTCCGGCGGAAAGGGAGCTAGCAGTTCGGGAAAGGGTAAATAAAATGAACAAGCCTGCACAGAAATGTGTGGGCTTTTTCTTATGTGGCCTCACGTCAAGTAAAATGCCAAAACTATTCTTGAGCGGTTTGCGTCAGCAAACTGCTTATGGTCTCTTTGAAGAGTATTCCTTTTCTTATTCGTGCTACTAGGCACCAAGTACCGATTCGGTACATC
>NZ_JAOARI010000007.1 GCF_025210605.1 Halodesulfovibrio sp.
CGCCAAGCCTTTCGCCAAGCCTTTCGCCAAGCCTTTCGCCAAGCCTTTCGCCAAGCCACAATTGTGACAACCATTTTAGTGTATGCAGGTCAATTCTTTATATGTATTTTCAGCGCAGTTTATTCCACGAATTATACTCAAAAAAAAGGGCTACTTGCTTGGCACAAGTAGCCCTGAAAATCAGATTAAGAATTGACCTGCATACACGATTCTACATGACTGGCGCCAGCCTCTTCTCTCTTCTAAGGTATCTTCAACAAAATTATATATATCCTAACCGGTTACCACCCCTAGCATACCGTTTTGTACTGTAAACACAGCTGGATTTTCTGCATACTCCTGCATTAAATCCACGGTTTGTGGATGACAAGTAAAGAGGAATACCTGATTATGCTTTGCCAACTCTGCAATAGTTTCAGCAGTACTTTTAGCCCGTGTTGGATCGAAGTTAACCATGATGTCATCCATAATGACAGGTAACGGTTCGTTTTGCTGTGAATGACGCAATATATGTCCAAGCCGCAACGATAAATACAACTGCTCAACCGTACCACGGCTTAACTCTTCTGGTTCACGTCGTGTTCCGTCTTGAGCCAATGCAAAGATACTTTCTTCGCCCAACGGTTTGAAAACACCGCTGTACGCACCTTTTGTGATCGTCTGAAAGAATTTTCCGGCTTGTTTTACTACTTCTGGCTGCTGCTCCCGTTCAAAACGCTCACGCGCACGAGAAAGCAAATGCTCTGTAATACGATACCGTGCCCAATCTTTTGCTAACCCGTTGGCTTCTTCTTTCAATGCTTCACTCTGTGCGCGCTGCTGAGCCTGCTCTTCCATTGACGTCAGCTTTTCCTGCTCAACCTTCGCTTGAATAAGCTTTTGGCGCAGTTCTTCTTGCTCTCTTTCTTTGATTTCAATTGAAGCAGTTAATTCAGACGCTGTTACCTCAAGCTCCTGCTGACTTTGCTGACCTATTCTTGCTGCAAGCTTGGCAATATCACCATCTTCACTTGCTGCAATCAACGATGCCGTGAGCGTTTCGTATGAGCTTAATAAGTCTTGCTGCTTGGTATACACAGCATGGGCTTCTCTGAATGAATTTTCATCTTTCGCTTTTGCTATCGAGAATAATTCACCGATTTCTTCTCGTAATGTTACCAAGGATTCCTGCAAGGCTTTGGCGGATGCAACATCCTTTTGCAATGTTTCGGAAAGAGTTCTTACGGCAACCTGTGCTGATTCAGATTCAGTGAGTATCCGTAACAGTTTATCTTGTGTGATATCCCGCTTGATTGTTTTATCAAAAGCATATTCCTGTTCGATTCCACTGGAAGCGCATACTGCATCTTGCTGCTTTGCAAATACATTCAAAGAATCCTGTATTGAAGATTTGCGCGCTTCAAAATCAGAAATCTGTCGCAAAGTTAATTTCGCATCTTTAATAAGCTGTAGCGTCTCTGGGATATGCTGCACACGTAAAGAAGTAGACACCCCGCGTTCTGACAGCCATTCTTCTACTTTTGCATGAGCAGCTGTAAGAATTTCATCAGCATCTTGCTCATTACGTTTTGCTTTTTCGAGCTGTTCTTCCGCACTTTCGTAGTCTTTTTGTGCCTGCCGTACCTTATCCTGCAATGCTTCGTACGCCATAACACCACGCTGCATATCTTCGAATAAATCTTCTGCTTGAAGCAGACACACTTCAGAAATTTCAGGATTCGGGAAAATATACGATGCGCTACGCATCAAAGTTATTAACGCATCTTGCTGTGATGTCTGTTGATTCTTTTGCTGCTTCATTCCCCAGAAAGCACCTGCAACAGCCAACAATAGTATGCCGATTCCTGCGTATGTCATACCGGAAGAAGCAGAGTCAAAAAATGAAAGAAGGGTGATAACAGCACCGACACCACCAACAACTGCCGGAACAAGAATGGCAGGTTGCGTTACGCCATGTGCTTTTGCAAGTGCCATAGGCAGGCGAGAACGGACACTCCGCAAAATCTCTTTGGTTTTCTGTAAATCAACCTTTGCAGAATCCTGACTGCCTTTACTTGTAGTAAAACGAACTACGTCTGCATTTTGTTCAAATTCATAGGTACGCTGCTCAACTGTTCTTTGTGTATCTTCAAAAACACCAGTAAGCCTTGCTGTTTCATTTTGAGCAAGAGCGACAGTCTGCTTTGCTGCGTCTACCTGCTCTTCAAGCTGCGCAACTTCTCGTCGCGTATTGTCGGATAAATCGAAATCTTTGATACGTTCAGCATTCCAGTCTGTGCCAAGCTGCTCGAAAATTGCTGCAATATCACGTCGCAGAGATTCTTCTTTCAACAGCAACTGCTCAAGTTCATTTTCTTTGCTGATGAAAACGGCTTTTTCTTCACTCAATGCCCGCACAACATCCTGCTGTTGCAAAAGTTCCGCGTTAATCTGAGATTGTTTTTCTTCAATGTCACGCTTGGCGCTTTTGATGTCTTGCACCAAGAGCCGTTGCTGTTCTTGTTTTTCTTTATATGCGGCATCGCACGCCTCAAATCGAACCAAACCATCTTGTGGAAATGGCTGCAATGGCTGAACAGCTTCAAGCGCTGCTTTCTTTTCTTTATATTCTGTAAAGACGCTCCATAAACGAATGTCAGCAGTTACTGTTCCAGCAGTTATACCCATATCACGCAGTTCTGCCGCACGCTCTGCAAGCTCGCTTTCAAGCGCTGCAATTTGTTGCGATACAGTAAGATATGCAGCAACACTGTCTTCGCTGGCATTCATATCTTTCCGCATCTGCTCTAACTCTTTGAGATGCTTGTTCAGTGGCGGAACCTTGCCACCTTTTTTAAACAGCGCCTCACGCTTTGCAGCAAGACGTTTGACGATGTCAGTATACGACGCACCGCCATGCACCGTACCGTACAGTGCGTTACGTACAGCATCCCCGGTCAGCGCATCCTTGCTCTGTAATTCTGTAAGCGAAAAGCCGTACACATTTGTATACAGCTCTCGGGAAACATTACCGAGCAATGCCTGCAACACAGATTCATTAAGCTGGCTGCCATCGGCACCGCTCAGAGAAAGCCGCTTAGGTTTGAAAGAACGTTCAAGACGCACGGTTCCGAACTTGTCGGTATCCAGTCCGAGCACACCGGAATGATTACCACCGCGAAGTGGTTCATGGTGCGAAATGTTTTTTCCTTTACGCGGCAAACCAAACAGCATGTAGCGCAAAAAAGACAAACAAGTAGACTTTCCCGCCTCGTTATTTCCTAAAAACACGTTCACACCGGAAGAAAGTCCAGAAAGCTCCTGCTCTGCGAAAACACCGAAGCCGTGTATATGAAGGCCAGTAATCTTCATTATTCTGCCTCCAATAAATCAAGGCATAAATATTGTGCTTCCTCAGCAAGTTGCACAAGTTCAGCATCCGATAGAATCGTCAAATTTCGCTTACTCACTGGCGAACCAAATAATTCGCTGACCGATTCCCGTAATTCATCTGTATCATCAGCAGTTATCAGCTGGTCTGCAACAGTCAAAGCTTCGCCAAGCAAGTCTGGACGGCTACGCATAGCGTCAATATCCACATCCGGTTTACATGCAAGTTCAATATCTTTCAGCCAGACAAACGGGCTATTGTTCATCTGGCCCTCACGGATACGCTCCGTCAGTTCAGTAACAGCTCCATTTTTACGTAATTCACCATCAAGGACGCTTCGCCCTTCCAACACAAGGCGTACAATAACACCTTTGCACTGTTCAGAAACCTGCTGGGCGATCTCTTCGAAGCGGTGCTCTACAACTTCTTCCAGCACATCGAACTGTTCAATTGTTAAAATATCAATCGGTTCAATCTTCCACTCCACAGTCCCTAGCGTGTGATGTGTTGTAGAAGCTTGTCCGTTTTCGACTGAAACGAACAGGCAGCCGCGCTCGCCTTGTTCGTTGATATGCAATCCTTGAATATTACCGGAGTACGCTACCAGTGGTTCACGACTCACAATCTGCTGCTCGTGAATGTGCCCGAGTGCCCAATAATCAATACCGGACTTAGTAAAATCTGCCACGCTCGCCGGAGCATACTGCTCAGAAGCAGCCACAGAATCCACAGTACAATGCAACACTGCCACCTGAAATACCTCATCGTCAGTGCGCTTATATTGTCTGGCAAGCTTCCTGCGTTCATTATGTTTCCCGTGGCTGATGCCATGGACAACGGTAAGCAGATCGCCTTCGGCAGTCTCTACACGCACTTGCTCAACACCAGCAGTACCAAACACATAAACATTGTCTGGAAAGCTAAACGACTTTTCAGTTTCCACCAATGGGTCATGGTTTCCATGCACAATAAACACACGAACCCCTGCTTTCCCCATACGTTTACACGCATCCAGTAACGCAAAGCGCGCCTTCAGGCTCTGGTCTTCTTTATTATAGATATCACCTGCAAGCACCACAAAAGCAGGGCGTTCGCTACATGCAAGCTGTGTCAAACGCTCCAATGCTTCAAATGTTGCAGAGCGCAGAACCTCTGCCACCTTGGGAGATACGTGAGCCACGCCCTTAAAGGCTGCATCCAAATGCAAGTCAGCTGCGTGGATAAAAGAAAATGTCGGTTTCATGGATAGCAATCTACCTTTATGGACGTTGTACTGTTGGATACAGAGGCTTGCTTTCAGCAAGATGCCTCCGGCGGCTGGGGGTAACAAGGTTCTCCCCCAGACCCCTTTCCAAAAACTTTTATTACGAGGTCATCATTAGCAAATGGCAACCTTTAGCGGCGTATGCGGCGGCTTGGTCGCTCGAATATCATTATTCTGGAGCGCGGGCGACGCCCCAAATGCCTCCGGCGGCTGGGGGAAACCTTGTTGCAACAAGGTTCTCCCCCAGACCCCCTTCCAAAAACTTTTATTACGAGGTCGTGATTAGCAAATGACAACCTTTCGCGGCGTATGCGTCAGCTTGTGCGCTCGAATATCATTATTCTGGGGCGCGGGCGACGCCCCAAATGCCTCCGGCGGCTGGAGGAAACCTTGTTGTAACAAGGTTCTCCCCCAGACCCCTTTCCAAAAACTTTTATTACGAGGTCGTCATTAACAAATGACAACCTTTTGCGGCGTATGCGTCAGCTTGGTGCTGGAATAAAATTATGTTGGCGCGTTAACTAGAAGATGTGTGCTGACATCGAAAGGGCGTTTCCATGTCGGAACACACGTAAAAGTTTCAGCTGGTAATACTATTCGCCACGCATGAAGCAACATGCCCTGTGAGTTCGGTGAACCATTATATTTAACATCACCAATGATAGGATGCTTTCTGGCAGAAAGCTGCACACGTATCTGGTGAGTTCGACCTGTTTGCAAGGCAACATGTAATAATGATTTTTTATTTGTTACTAACAATGGAGTAACAGTACAGAGCGACTCTTTACCTGCGCCAGTCTCCATGCGTTCTTTTCCGTCATGTTGTTTTTGCTTAGCAAGCTGATCGCGCAGTTCAATTGTTTCCGAATGCTCCCAGCGTCCTTCAACCCATGCCAAATAATGCTTACCTAATGCATGTTCATTGCGGAAAAGTTCATGCAATTCCTGTAAGCGCGAATAACTGGTTGCAACAAGGAGCAAGCCAGATGTGTTTTTATCTAACCGATGAGCAGGAGTAGGGCAGAAGGAAGCATCTGCAAATTTTGCCTTGAGTCTGGTTGTGACGGCATCATCATGTCCTGTACCGGGCTGAACAGGTAATCCAGCTGGCTTATGCAGCACTAAAAGCCCTTCAGATTCACTTACAATATCTAATGTTCCGTTGTGAGCGGCAGCTCTTTGCTGAGAATCCTGATTTGAAACTTCATCTATAGTATAGGGTGGAATACGTACCACATCGTCCATCTTTAAACGGACAAACGGCTTTACACGCCCTTTATTTACACGCACCTGACCTGTGCGAATCCAACGCATAATTGCGCTTTTCGGAACATCCTTGTTCACCCGACGTTGCAAAAACTGCAATACCTTCTGTCCGGCTTCTTCCGGCGTTACCGTCACAAATTCAACCTGTCCCATGAATATCCTTTCGATTCCCTGAATGTTGTATCCCGCAGTTGTACTGCAACATATTTCGCTTGGCTACTCCCTATACAATACTGACAGAATGTTCATAACTTTCATCAATGGAAAATGTTCCTAACTTCTATATCTCACTTTTTTTGAAATAAAAGTAAGCGACAAGTTAGGAACATTTTTTCTTGTAACTAACTTGTTCCTAACATTCCCTGAAACACTCTCCCTGATAATAAGGTTCCCCCTTCCCCCTAAAGAACTCCCCCTCCTAAAAAAGTAAAAACGGATGGAATACCAATTCCACCCGCTCCTATATGAATAGAAAATTAATCCAACACAAACATATACTTAAAAAAAATTCTCCACCCAAAAGAAAAATAGCCCCGATGCTTCATCCCCACCATATCCCACGTAATAGGGGTCAAGGGGACGTGTCCCCTTGCGGGGGTGCAGGGGGCAGCGCCCGCCTGCCCGTCGGCGACAAAAAAAAGAGCCCAAAACGCTCAAAGCCGCTTCAGCCGCTCTTTCAACAGACTACAAGCAATCATCGTATGTTTTATTTTTATGATTTTTTTTAGCCTTTCACTCTATTTCGCACAGAAAGCCCGTAAAATTCGTTAAAGTGGGGTAAGATAACCCCTAGGTCATGTTTGTAAAAAAAAAAGGCGCAAAACGGCGTCCGCTTGGCTTACCATTCGTTTTTTGATATATAACTAAGGTTACGTCGCCAGATTTTATGTACAAGAAATATGGCGACAATTTTCGTTAATAACCAACTGGAAATAGTAGATTTATTTTGCTGAAAAACGGGCTGAGAAATTTTCTTGAACAGCGCTACCCTGAAAAGGATTTACGCAGCTGGTTCGATCCGCTTACGATCGACTATGGTGACATTGAAAAAAGTGTATCTGTAGCCTTTCCTCACGCCTTTTTCGGCACATGGTTCGCTGCACACGGAAAACCTGCTTTAGAGCAAGCTGTACGGGAGTACATCAGCCCTGAAGTGGTTGTTCTGTACGACACACCAATATCTATGCAATCAGTTGGTATACATGAAAAAAGTACGGAAAAACCTACCCAGATAGCACACTCCGGTGCTGCTGTTCAAGAAAAGCCGACGCCGAGTGGTCGAGCTGCCTCAGGTGCGCAATTTACGTTCGACACCTTTTTGCACAATGCCAAAAATGTGTTTCCTGTTGCCAGCGCTAAAGAAGTGGCTAAAGCGGATGTATTTCCAAAGTATAACCCGCTGGTTATAGCAGGACCTTCCGGAAGCGGAAAAACTCACCTGCTGCGGGCTATTGCTCATGCTATACAAGAACAACGCCCACAGGCTTCTGTTTTTTCCGGCAATATTGAAGACCTTGCAGCGCTCTATCAGGATGGTAGCCCGGGAGCACGCTTTGAAGTGCGGAAGCACATAGTGTGTAATGATTTCTTTTTGCTGGATGATTTGCAGCGACTGGAAGATTTTCCCATATTGCAGGAAGAGTTGATTGCTCTGTTTGATTCGTTCCATGACAACAATAAGCAGATGGTTTTCTGTTGCACAGACGGACTAACTGCTCACAGCTTTTTGTTGCCTACCCTTCGTTCCAGACTGGAATGGGGCTTGCTTGCACAACTAAAACAGCAAGATATGGATATACGCATCAGGTATGCCACCAGCCATCTCAAAGAAAATCAGATAAAACTGACGAATGACCAGATCATTTTACTCTGTCAGCGCTTTGACGATTTCAGATTGCTACAGGGTGTACTGCTTAAACTGGCAGCATTTAAAGACCTGATGAATACAGAAGTGTCGGAATATGAATTTAACCAGATTCTGGAACACACAGACAAAAGCAAAGCAACACCGCTGACTGCTGACATTATTATTGGTGTGGTTGCTGAACACTATATGCTGCAACCAAAAGATTTGCTCAGCGAAAAACGGCACCAGAAGATTGTACTGGCGCGGCAGGTAGCCATGTATTTAACCCGTACGCTGCTCGGATCTTCCTATCCGGCTCTTGGCAGAATGTTCGGCGGAAAAGACCATTCTACTGTCATCTATGCTGTTAATAAAATTAAGAAATTTATAGTTAAGAACAAAGATACGAAACTTTTAATAAACGAGCTGAAGGAAAAGTGCCTAACTGCCACAAAGTAAAAAACACTCCTTTAGTTACGCGCACACGGTTACTAACGAGTCATTTTTAGTGACACAAAATAGTTATGAAAATTCAATCGCTTACTACAGTTAATAACATATCTACACCCCCTACAACTACTACAAGGAGATCATATGTATTTAAAAGTATTTAAAGAAGACGTCATTGACGGTCTCCTGAAAGCTGCGAATATCATCCCTGCAAAGACAGGAGCAGCATACTTACGTTCCATCTGGTTAAAAGCAGAAGGCGACATGCTGCAAATTCTTTCCACGGATTCCAATATTGAGTTCAGTGGTAATTACACAGCCACTGTAACAGAAGAAGGACTCGCTGGAGTTCAAGGCAGAGCCTTTGTTGATCTGGTAAAAAAAATGCCAGCAGGCGAAATTACACTTCGTCTTGAAGAAGATGGTAAGAACCTTCTTATTGAACAGGGAAGAAAGCGCTATAAGCTTCCAGTGAATGAAGCAACATGGTTCCAGAACTTTTCTGATTTCCCTGAAGCAAACTCTGTTTACTGGTCAGGCGATTTCCTTCAGGAAGTGATTGAAAAGATCTCTTTTTGTATTTCCGATGAAGACACCATGGAAGCTATTGCATGTCTTTCCATCAAGCCAATGGAAGATCAGTACATCGAAGCATGCGGTCTTAACGGACACCAGTTCTCCATGCAGCGTTTCCTTAATGATGAACTCCATGCACTGCTTCCTGAAGACGGCATCCTTCTTCAAAAGAAATATCTCAACGAACTAAAGAAGTGGCTTGGTGGTGATGAAATTGAACTGAACATTGATAACAAGCGTCTCTTTTTCCGTACCGGAGATAAACGCGAAGTATTCACTATTCCTTTATCATACTACCAGTACCCTGATTACAATTCATTCTTGTCCCGTCTGGGCAGCGATGACGTAACCAAGCTGACTGTTGATCGTAAGCTTATGATCGACGCACTTGATCGTCTTCTTATTTTTAACACAGACAATAACCGCTGCACCTACTTCACTTTTAACGGCAGCGAAGTAGAACTTGCTTCTCAGGGACAGGAAGTAGGGATTGCTAAAGAATATGTGGACGCAGAATTTGCCGGTGATATCGAAAAAATTGCGTTCCCTACACGTAACCTGATCGAAATCCTCAATCACTACCAATCCGAAAAGCTCACCTTTATTCTTACCGGAACTGAGGGACCTTGTGGATTACGCGGTAGCGACGATCCGGAATACACAGTTATTATTATGCCTATGAAGATTGTAGAAGAGACTTACTACAGCGAGGAAGAAGTTTAATGACCAGTAAGAGTCAATATACCGCGGACAGTATTCAAATTCTTGAAGGGCTTTCTGCGGTTCGTAAACGTCCGGCTATGTATATCGGCAGTACGGACGTGCGCGGTTTGCATCATCTTGTCTATGAAGTTGTAGATAACTCCATTGACGAAGCCATGGCAGGATTCTGTGACAAGATCACAGTGAAAATCCATCTTGATAACAGCGTCACTGTTCAGGATAACGGTCGTGGTATTCCGGTAGATATGCACCCGAAAGAAAAACGTCCCGCAGTTGAAGTTGTTATGACAGTTCTTCATGCTGGCGGTAAATTCGACAGTGATACATATAAAGTATCCGGCGGTCTGCACGGCGTAGGTGTTTCCTGTGTTAACGCATTGGCTGAATACCTTGAAGTGACTATTGACCGTGAAGGTATCCGTTACAAACAGCGCTATGAGCGCGGTGTTCCGGTTACCGGCGTTGATGAGATCGGCAAATCACGCCGTCGCGGTACAACCGTACGCTTCCGTCCTGATGAAGAAATTTTCGAGACTAACCAGTTTGTTTTTGAAACGCTCAAAAAACGTTTTGAAGAACTGGCGTACTTGAACTCCGGACTCGAAATTGAATTTACTGACGAACGCTCCGGTGACACATCTACTTTCAAAGCAGAAGGCGGCATCAAGCAGTTTGTAAAAGACATGAACACCGGTGAAGGCGGCATGCATGCCATTATCTACGGCAGCGGAAGCGGCACCGGTCAGCATGAGCATATTTTTGTAGAATACGCATTGCAGTACAACGCAAGCTACAAAGAAAACCTGCTTACGTTCTGTAACAACATTCGCACTAAGGAAGGCGGTACGCATCTTCAGGGCTTTAAAACAGCGCTTACACGTGCCATCAATGCCTACATTCAGGCTGCCGATCTGCCACGTAAGTACAAAGTGAAGCTTTCCGGTGATGATGTACGTGAAGGTCTTACCGGCGTTATCAGTGCTAAAATTCCTCAGCCGCAGTTCGAAGGGCAGACTAAAACCAAGCTCGGTAACAGTGAAGTTGCCGGTATTGTGTCCGGTCTGGTGTACGAACAGCTGATGACCTACTTTGAAGAAAACCCGAAAGACGCCCGTACCGTTATCGAAAAGGCTGTTGATGCTGCACGCGCACGTGATGCTGCACGCAAGGCAAAAGACCTTGTTCGCCGTAAAGGTGCACTTGGTGACAACTCCCTTCCGGGTAAACTTGCAGACTGCCAGTCCAAAAAGCCTGAAGAGTCCGAACTCTACATAGTGGAAGGTGACTCTGCGGGTGGTTCTGCGAAACAGGGTCGTGACCCTAATTCGCAGGCTATTCTGCCTCTTCGCGGTAAAATTTTGAACGTGGAAAAAACACGTTTCGATAAAATGCTCGCGAACAAAGAGATTAAGGCGATGATTACGGCAATGGGTGCCGGTATCGGTGAAGAAGATACAGATTACGAAAAGCTCCGCTATCATAAGATCATCATCATGACTGATGCGGACGTTGACGGTGCGCACATCCGTACCCTGCTGCTTACCTTCTTCTTCCGTCAGTATCCTGAGTTAATCAGCCGTGGTCACCTCTACATTGCGCAGCCTCCGCTGTACCGTGCACACGCGTCCCGCTTCGAGCGTTTTATCAAGGATGATGAAGAGCTGACGACCTTCCTTCTTGAGCGTGTTTCGAAAGACCTCACCATTGTGGGTAAAAACGGCGTAGAATTCGCTGGAGAGGACTTAAAAGGACTTTTGAATACTGTACGCATGATTAACGGAAAAATGCGTGAGGTTGAGAATGTGGGCGTTAAAGAGGATCTTTTCCGTACCCTTCTCGATTACGAAAAACGTCTCTTCCCTCAGAATTTTGAGGAAGAAAACACCAACGGGCTTGGAGACCTTCTTGAAGAGCGCGGATACTCCGTGCAGGCAGAGAAGCAGGAAGACGAAATCGAATCCCGTACGTACCTCGTGTTTGAAGACCTCAACGGTCACCGTACCCGAATCGGTACAGAGTTCTTCAACTCTAAAATGTACAAAGTTCCGTACATTGCCTTTGACGATCTGCGTAACATGTGCGGCGGCTTGAGTTTTACCCTGCGCCGTAAAGAAACTGAAACGCAGGTAGACAACGTGCTTCAGCTGGTTGAAACCGTAATGCAGGAAGCACGCAAAGGGCTTAATGTACAGCGTTACAAAGGTCTTGGTGAGATGAACCCTGAGCAGTTGTGGGAAACTACAATGAACCCGGAAAACCGTGTGTTCTTGCAGGTAACCATCGATGATGCGGAAGAAGCAAGCGAGACCTTTGAAAAGCTCATGGGCGACAAAGTAGAGCCGCGCCGTGAATTTATTGAACGAAATGCGCTTAATGTGCAGGAACTGGATATTTAGGAGAGGTACGTGTCACTAGAACCGCAAATTACTATCGAAGAGGAACTCAAGAAGGCATATCTTGAGTATTCCCTCAGTGTTATTGTCGGCCGTGCTATTCCGGATGCCCGTGACGGTCTTAAACCGGTACACAGACGTATTATGTACGCACAGCATGAACTGGGTAACTCCTTCAGCCGTGGTCATAAAAAATCTGCCCGTATCGTCGGTGACGTAATCGGTAAGTATCACCCGCATGGTGACTCTGCTGTATACGATGCCTTGGTACGTATGGCGCAGCCGTTTGCAATGCGCGACCCGCTTGTTGACGGTCAGGGTAACTTTGGTTCCATCGACGGCGACTCCGCAGCGGCAATGCGTTACACAGAATCACGCATGTCCCGCCTTGCAGGTGAGTTTTTGAACGACATCGAGAAGGAAACTGTCGAGTTCCGTCCGAACTACGATAACACGCTTCTCGAACCGTCTGTATTGCCTACAAAGGTTCCTAACCTGCTGCTTAACGGTACATCCGGTATTGCGGTTGGTATGGCTACCAATATTCCGCCGCATAACCTTGGTGAACTTATCGGTGCACTGATTGTTCTGCTGGAAGACCGCGATGCAACCGTGTCTCAGCTTATGGAACATGTTAAAGGTCCGGACTTCCCGACAGGCGGCTTCTGCTACGCGGGTAAAGGGCTTGTAGATGCATACAATACTGGACGCGGTACTGTTAAAGTACGTGGTAAGCTTGAAATTGAAGAGCGTAAAAAGGGACTGCAATCTCTCGTGATTAGAGAGATTCCTTACGCACTTAACAAGTCTTCTCTGGTAGAAAAAATTGCGTCCCTCGTGAATGATCGAAAAATCGAAGGCATTACAGACCTGCGTGACGAATCTGACCGCAAAGGTATTCGTGTTGTTATTGATCTGAAGCGCGGAACTATTCCTGAAATTGTTATCAATTCATTGTACAAGTTTACGCCGCTGGAAACTTCATTCGGCATCAACATGCTGGCAGTTGTTAACAACAAGCCGCAGTTGCTTAACTTGCGTACAGCGCTGCTTCAGTTCCTCGATCACCGCCGCGAAGTTATTATTCGTCGTACCCGTTACGATCTGCGTAAAGCAGAAGCGCGTGCCCATATTCTGGAAGGCTTACGCATTGCGTTGGATAACATCGATGAAGTGGTTAAAATTATCCGTGGTTCTAAAAACGCACTGGAAGCAAAAACTGCTTTGAAAGAGCGTTTTGAACTTTCAGATGTTCAGGCACAGGCGATTCTTGATATGCGTCTCCAGCGTCTGACCAACCTTGAGCACGAAAAGCTTCTTGAAGAATACAATGAGCTTATCAAGCTTATCGAATACCTCACATCCATTCTTGAGAATCGTGAAGTACTTCGTGGTGTTATTCGTGAAGAACTCGAATATATTAATGAAAAATATGCAACGCCTCGTCGTACCGCAATTGAAATTGACGAGCTTGACGGTATTGAAATCGAAGATCTCATTCCAGATGATGACGTCGTAATTACCCTCTCACGCAGAGGCTACATTAAACGTACAACATTGGAAGTGTACCGGGCACAGCGTCGTGGCGGTAAAGGTGTTGCAGGTCTGCATACAGGTGACGGAGACTTTGTTCAGGACTTCCTGACTACCTCCAACCATCAGCACTTGCTGCTCTTCAGTAACAAGGGACGCATGTTCCAGATGAAGGTGCATCAGGTTGCAGAAGGTTCCCGTACCGCTAAAGGTGTGCATATTGCCAACTTGCTGCCGCTTGAAAACAGCGAATGGATTACAACTGTTCTCTGCGTTCGTGATTTCGAGCAGGATCGTTACTTCCTCTTCGCGACCAAGAACGGCATGGTTAAACGCTCCAGCGCAGAACTCTACAAAAAGAGCCGTCGCACAGGCATTATTGCTGTCGGTCTGAAAGAGAACGACGAACTGATTATGGTTCGCGAGGTTGATGAGCATTGCCAGATTGTTCTGACAACAGCATCCGGTATCGCTATTCGTTTCTCTTGCTCAGATGTCCGCGCAATGGGACGTGCTGCAAGCGGCGTAAAAGGTATTGCTCTTAAAGGCGAGGATAAAGTTGTAGCATGCGTTACCCTGCGTGATGATACTGAATGCGAAATTATGACTGTTGCAGAAAATGGTTACGGTAAACGTACTCGTATTGATCTGTACCGCATTCAGTCCCGCGGTGGTAAAGGTATTATCAACTTTAAAGTAACACCGAAAACCGGCAAGGTTCTCGGTGCAATTCCTGTACTGCTTGAAGATGAACTTATTTTGCTGACTTCTGATAACAAGGTTATCCGCATGGAAGTTAAAGAAATTCGTTCTGTAGGTCGTGCAACACAGGGTGTTCGTCTTGTTAATATGGACAAAGGCGGACATGTTGTAGGCTTTGACCGCGTAGTTGAACAACAACACGACGATCAGGAATAGTACATGAACCGAAGCGTTCTATCGCTTTTTGTGATGGTTCTCATCTTCATCTCCGGCTGTACGCAGCCGGAGATTGAAGATGAATTTTCCAAAGCACGTAAAGCATTTATCAATAAACAGTATTCGGAAGCAGAGCGTTCATACCAGCGGTATCTACGGGATAACGAATTTGGGGAAAAGCGCTGGGATGCGTGGAACCGGCTTGTTGAAATTACTGCGACAGTGCGTGGTAATAAAACTAAGGCAGCTGAATTGCTGGAAGCTATGTTGCTGGAATATTCACCAGAGCCAGCCCGCTATAGACAGATTCTCGTTATTAAAGGGAATATGTTCATGGAAAGCGGCATGTGGGCACAGGCAATAGATGTGTGGTCACGTTTGCTGACAGCTCCTGACGTTATGGTGAAAGAAGAAGCCTTAGCATACAGCAGCTTGGGCAAAGCATATTTAATGCGCGGTGAATATGCACTGGCAGTGGATGCTTTTAAAGATTGCCGTCAATTGAATCTAGACGATCCCGAGCACATGCAACGTTGTATCTACGAGCTTGCACAGGCATATACCTATCTTGCCAGCTACATAGAAGCAGAACAAACGTTACATGCATTGTTGGAATATAATTCGGTTGAAAGTTCGCTTGCTGCCCGTGCAAAACTGCTGCTGGCAGATATCTACGAACAACAGGATCAACCGGCTAAAGCAATTGCCATGCTCAAGGAAATACTCAATACCTACCCGAACCCGAAGGTTGTTGAATTCAGGTTGAAGAATTTGCAAAAGTAGGGTGGAGTTTGTTTTTTAGATATATTTTGCCTCCGGCGGCTGGGCTGAAACTTTTGTAAAGTTTCCCCCAGACCCCCTTCAAAACGTTTTATTATTCGATGTGAGCTTTTTGTTTTATAAACGAGTAGGCTTCATCATGCTGACTTGATTGTATGAAATGTACGGTTCATTGTTTTTGCTGCCGTAAACGGTGTGGCTTATTCGGTTGAACTGAACTCTATTTTGCCTTTGGCGGGCAGAGGGGGAACTCCGTTTTTTAGAGAAACGGGGTTCCCCCTCTGCACTCCCTTCTTCCAAAATAAGGGAGGAGAGGTAGAAAAAAAGACCTTTTCACTGCGGAGAATCGTGCTTATTTTCTGAAAACACGATGCGGAATGAAAAATTGTCTTTTTTAAAGACACGGCATACAACCATTCCGGTTCAGAGAGTTACCGGAAGGAGAATTATATATGATTTGTGAAGTGTTACATTACCCTGACAATAGACTTGCTGAAAAAAGTAAGCCTGTTGAAGAAATTACGGATGAAATTAAAGAACTTGCAGCGAACATGGCTGAAACCATGTATAAGGAAGACGGTATCGGTCTTGCTGCGCCGCAGGTTGGTGCTTTATACCGCCTTGTTGTTATTGACGTTTCCGGCCCTGAAGTGCGTGACGACCTGATGACACTTGTTAACCCTGTCATTGTTGCTGCTGATGGTGCTTGCGATTCTGAGGAAGGTTGTCTTTCTGTTCCTGGATATCGTGCAAAAGTGAAGCGTTCCGAGACAGTGACTGTCAAAGCACTCGATCTGGAAGGAAACGAAATAACTATCGAAGCTGACGGCATGCTCGCTATCTGCATGCAGCATGAGTTAGACCATCTTGATGGCGTACTTTTCATTGATAAAATCAGCCGCCTTAAACGCTCAATGTACGACAAGAAGGTGAAGAAATGGATGAAGCGGTAAGTAAACTTCGCGTCGTATATATGGGAACCCCTGATTTTGCGGCGACCATTCTTGACCGTGTATCTCAGTGGGATGGAGCTGAAGTAGTTGGAGTGTACACACAGCCGGACAGACCTTGTGGTCGCGGACAGGTGTGCAAGCCATCTGCTGTAAAAACATTGGCTCTCGAAAAAGGCTACGATATTTATCAGCCGTTGAATTTTAAAGAAGATGCAGACGTAGAGCAGCTTCAAGCGCTTAAGCCGGATGTTCTTCTTGTTGCCGCATACGGACTTATCTTACCGCAGCGTGTGCTTGATATTGCAACGCATGGCGCAATCAATGTGCATGCATCCTTGTTGCCTAAGTACCGTGGTGCTGCCCCTATCCAGCGTGCAATCATGAATGGTGATCCTGTGACAGGTATTACTATTATGCAGATGGAAAAAGGGTTGGATTCAGGCCCTATCCTGCTTCAGCGTGCTCTTGCTATCGGCATTGATGATACTGCCGGAACATTGCATGATGAGTTGGCAGTGCTTGGTGGAGAACTTCTCGTTGAAGCTCTCCAAAAGCTTGTTGTTGGTGATTTGCACCCGAAAGTTCAGGATCATGACCGTTCCACCCATGCTGCAAAACTGACAAAAGCAGAAGGTTTGCTAGATTGGAGCAAAACAGCGCTTGAACTGCATGCACATCTGCGTGGTATTTCTCCTTGGCCGGGTGGCTACTTTATCCTTGAACGTGCGGGTAAAAAGTCTGTACGTGTAGCAATTGAACCGGGCACAATCGGAGCGGATCTAGAAGAAGGTATCGCACCCGGTACAGTGCTTGGTCTTCAGGACGATGCAATTGCTATTGCAACAGCAGATAGAGTATATCTTGTACGTAAGCTGCGTCCTGCTAATAAAAAAGTTATGGATGCTAAGGCATTTGCCTGCGGGTATCTTGCGCAATGTGATGATGCAACTTGTTCCGGTGAAGGGCTTTGTTAAGACAAAGAAAAAGCATGCTGTTTCATAAAAAAGATCTCGATAATCCCGAGCGATATTACGGAGCCCGTAAAAGGCTGTTCATCGGCTTAATTACGGGCACTTCCATCTTGCTGTGCATTTTGCTGCTGGCAGGGTGGATTATACCGTTTATCGGTTTTTCAAACATCCATCCTTCATTACCGTATCTTTTCGGACTTATTTTTGGCGGAGCCATTGTATGCATCTGCTGGGCAGCGCTTGGGCTTGTTCTACAGATTCTTAAAGGCAGAGCAGTGCTTGGTACTGCCAAAATGCGCGGACTTACTATCCGTATTTTTTTGCCGCTTATGACGATGCTTGCCCGTTTGCTGGGCATTGATAAACGCAGGGTTCGTCAGTCGTTTATCCGTGTTAATAACGAGCTGGTGCGTTCAGAGAACGGTAAATTTGCAGCAAACGATATTTTGATTCTCACGCCACACTGTTTGCAGGCAAGCAATTGTTCGCTGCGTCTTTCGTACAATGTAGATAACTGTGAGCGATGCGGGCGTTGCCCTGTGGCAATGCTGCTCAAGTTACGCGATCATTACGGTGTGAAATTTGCCATCGCCACCGGCGGGACGATTGCCCGCCGTATTGTCGTTAAGGAACGCCCAAAATTTATTATAGCAGTCGCATGTGAGCGTGATCTCACCTCTGGTATTCAGGATACCTACCCGCTTCCTGTTTACGGCGTCTTGAATGAGCGCCCGTGCGGACCATGCCTTGATACAACGGTGCCGGAGCTTTCAATGGAACGAGCATTACGGATGTTTATTGAGAATCCAGCGCCACCATTACAGTTTGAGGCTGGTTTCGGACTTGCCGAAACAAAGTGCTAGCAACCAAAGATTGTTGAATTTTCCTCACTCGCAACGTTTTTGAGAAAACACATATAAATTGTGCCCTGCATTTCTCGTATAGTAATGATATGCCGAACTAGGCAGATACAAACGTTGTTAATCCTCTCTGAATAAAATTTTTAAGGAATATATCCCATGGCAAGAACTAAAGATTCTGCACTACCGCCAGCCCGTTCAGTCGCGCTTGAAGTCATTTCACAGGTTTTAGATAAAGGACGCGATGTTCAGGCAGCGCTTGATTACCAGTTGAATAATCAAAAGATTACTTCACAGGATTCTGCGTTGTGTACAGAGTTGGTGTATGGTTTTCTGCGTTACAAAGGACGCATAGAAGCACTTTTGGGATTGTTTTTGAAAGACAGCTCAAAGCTTCCTAAAAAAGCATTTAGCGTTATGGGGCTTGCAGCGTACGAGATGTTGTATCTTGATCGTATCCCTGTGTACGCTTCTGTTGACTGGTGTGTAGGCTACGTAAAAAAACGTTTTTCGTTAGGTCTTGGTAAGCTTACCAACGCTGTGCTGCGAAATCTTGACCGCATGGGTGACAAAGCCCACGACATGGAATCAATCCGCAAAAAAGGCATGGCAGATACCGCCCTTCTTGCTGCATGGCATTCTATGCCGGAGTGGATTGTTACTGCATGGATGGAAGCATACGGCGAAAAGCGTACTCAAGTGCTGCTTGCCAATGCACAAAAACATGCGCCATTGGGGATTCGCGTTAACCAGACATTTGAAACAGCCAATGAGCTTGTTGAAAAATTAAGCAACGATGGTCGAAGCATTGAAACCATCGGCTATGGTGTGTTGTATCCAGCAGGTTCACAACCCGCAGAGCTTAAAACAATGATTAACGACGGGCTGGTGTCCCGCCAGTCTATGGCATCACAAGAAGTGTTACGCGAAGCACTCCCAGAAACTTGGGAAGCTCCGGTATGGGATTGCTGCTGTGGACGTGGTGGTAAAACTTACGCCTTACTTGAGCAAGATGTGGACGTCACTTTTGCTTCAGACACTTCTCGCAAACGTCTTTTAGGAATGCGTGAAGAAGCCGAGCGTCTTGCAATGTATCCGCCAGAATCGCTTTTGATGTCCGCTGCTGAGTCTCCGAAAAAAGGTTCACCGTTGCAGCAGGAGCCACCAGCAACAATTTTAGCCGATGTTCCTTGTTCCGGTTTCGGCACGCTCTCCCGCCGTCCAGATGTTCGTTACCATCGAACAACAGAAGGAATTTCTGATCTTATTGAAGTTCAGAAAAAGATTATGGAAAACACATACTCCATCCTGAAAGATGGCGGTTTGCTTGTATACATGACCTGTACAATCAACCCAGATGAGAACGAAAAGCAGGTGCAGGCATTCCTTGAGCGTCATCCAGAAGTGAAGCTCGAAAAAGAATGGCAAACTCCTGATACCAGTGAGTACGGCGAATACTTCTACGTGGCGTTGTTACGAAAGCCTTAATTTTTTTGATGCCTTCGGCGGGCAGACTGCTTTGTGCTGCCTCCGGCGGGTCTTCGACGACGCTGCCGCGGGCTTTAAGAACCTTTCTCGGAGAAAGGTTCTTAAAAATCTCCAAAGACTTTTATTCGCGAGTTCAGCCCGTTTTTTGTAACATCTCGCGGCTTACGCACCACTACCTTATTCAATAAAAATAACCGTACACCTTCGTACACTTCTCCAAAGATATTTCTTTGATTGGCTTCAAGGGACATATTTCATACAGAAAAAGGGTGGAGTAAAAAACTCCATCCTTTTTTTATTGCTCAAAAGCGATTTGCCTAAACGGGGTCAAGGGGACGTGTCCCCTTGCGGGGGTGCAGGGGGCAGCGCCCGCCTGCCCGTCGGAGACATCTGCTGAATCCCAAGCACGCATATATTGGTTTCGTAAAAAGAGAGGTCTTCGACGACGCTGCCGCGGGCTTTAAGAACCTTTCTCGAAGAAAGGTTCTTAAAAATCTCCAAAGACTTTTATCCGTGAGTTCAGCCCGTTTTTTACACCACCTCGCGGCTTACGCACCACTACCTTACTTAATAAAAATAACCGAGTAGCTTTGTACTCTCCCCTACAAATATACTCCTAATCGGGACTAAGGGGACACCTTTTCATACAGAAAAAGGGTGGAGTAAAAAACTCCATCCTTTTTTTATTTTTCAAAAAGCGAGTTGCCTAAATGGGGTTAAGGGGACACGTCCCCTTGCGGGGGTGCAGGGGGCAGCGCCCGCCTGCCCGTCGGAGACTCGCCAAAGGCATCACAACGAACTTACTTTTGCATACAGAAAAAGGGTGGAGTAAAAACTCCACCCTTTCTTTATTGCTTAAAAAGCGATTTACCTAATTGGGGTCAAGGGGACGTGTCCCCTTGTGGGGGTGCAGGGGGTGAAACCCGCCTGCCCGCCGGAGGCAATGCAATGTAGCTTAGTCTGCTTGCCCGTGGGAGACCCGCCAGAGGCAAATGCAATGCTATTTCATCTGTGCTGCAACGTGGTCAGCGCCAGCCTGAATTGCTTCAGCGTTCTTTGGAATGAGATGGCTGTAGCGGGAACTGATAACAGATGAAAGAGACTCTTTTACTTGTTCTAATGGTACACAGCCTGTTGCTTGAACGTAGGCACCGAGTGCAACCATGTTTGCCATGCGGGTGTTGCCGAGTTCGTCGGCAATTTCGTTTGCTGGCACTGTGTAGGTTGTGACACGGTCATCAGCTTTTGTTGCGTCAACGAGAGAGGAGTTCAGAATCTGAACACCGCCGTCAACGAGCTTAGGCTGGAATTTATCGAGGGAAGGCTGGTTCATGATAATCAGAGATTTTGGGCTTTGAATAATTGGGGAACCGATGTCTTCTGAGGAAATTACAACGGTGCAGTTTGCTGTTCCGCCGCGCATTTCTGGGCCGTATACAGGGATGTAGGTTACTTCTGAACCTGCTTCCATGCCTGCGTATGCCAGCAGGTTACCAATGAGCATAACGCCCTGACCACCGAAACCGGCGATGATAACGTCCTGATACATGTTATTCCTCCCCGTCCTTGGTCACATCTTTAAATACTCCCAGCGGGAAGTACGGAATCATTTCTTCCTTGATGCGGGTGTTTGCTGCAACAGCGTCCATTTTCCAGTTAGTCGGACATGCGGAGAGCATTTCTACAAAACCGAAACCTGTTCCATTCACTTGCATTTCGAATGCCTTACGCAGTGCTTTTTTAGCACGGCGGATGTTCTTAACGGAATCAAGAGATACACGTTCGCAGTAAGCAGTGCCGCCGAGACCACCGATGATTTCACTCATGCGGATTGCCTGACCGTGCTCTTCTGCACAACGTCCGTTAGGACAGGTAGTAGATTTCTGACCTTCAAGGGTTGTAGGCGCCATCTGACCGCCGGTCATGCCGTAAACGGTGTTGTTGACGAATACAACGGAGATTTTTTCACCACGGTTTGCAGCGTGAACAATCTCTGCAAGACCGATGGAAGCTAAGTCACCGTCACCCTGATAGGTGAATACGAATTTATCTTTACGTGCGCGTTTGAGACCGGTTGCTACTGCCGGAGCACGACCATGCGGTGCTTCTACAGCGTCTACATCAAGGTAGTTGTAGATAAATACGGAGCAACCGATGGAACCGACACAAAGGGTGTCATCCACAAGTCCCATTTCGGTAAGCACTTCGCCCACAAGGCGGTGTGCAACGCCGTGATGACAACCCGGGCAGTAATGCGTAGGGCGGTCGATCATGATTTCAGGTGCGTCGAAAACGAGTTTTTCAGACATTCCCTAGTCCTCCAGATGCTTGATGATAGGTGCGAGGAAGTCATCGGAACCAGGGAGGTCGCCTGGCATGTGACCGTGGAAATCGGAATCTGCAATACCACGTACGGAAAGGCGCACGTCGTCTACCATCTGGCCGCAGTTCTGTTCAATAGTAAGGAAGCGTTTGCCCTGCTTGGCAAGATCACGAAGTACTTCAGATGGGAACGGGTACAATGTAAGAGGACGTACCAGACCCACTTTTTTGCCTTCGGAACGCAGGCGGCGAACAGTTGATTTAACAATACGGCCAATTGAGCCGAATGCTACAACTACCAGTTCTGCATCGTCACATTCAAATACGTCTGCGCGTGCTTCTGCCTGCATTGCTTCATACTTTGCCTGAAGGTTACGGTTCTGACCTGCAAGTGCACCATCTTCGAGGAAGAGGGATTTTAGCAGACGTTTTTCGCGACCTTTTGCACCGTCGAGACACCAGTTTTCTGCACCGTGGTTGTCAGCAGCTTCTGGTTCCCAAGGAGTAACCGGCTCTTTCATTTGTCCTACAATTGCATCAGCAAGCACGAGAACAGGGTTACGATATTTAAATGCAAGGTCGAATGCCTCGATCATCATATCGTAGCCTTCCTGACAGGTACCCGGAGCGAGAACGAGTGTACGGTAGTCGCCATGACCGCCGCCTCGTGTGGACTGGAAGTAGTCACCCTGAGAAGAGCCGATGTCGCCAAGACCCGGACCACCGCGGTTTACGTTAACAATAACACCCGGAAGCTCAGAGCCAGCCATGTAGGAAATACCTTCCTGCATGAGTGATACGCCCGGAGATGAAGAGGTAGTCATTGCACGTGCACCGCCAGCAGCAGCGCCGAGAAGCATGTTAACAGCTGCCACTTCGGATTCAGCCTGAACAAATTCACCGTTGACGGTTGCCATCTCGGTAGAAAGAAATTCAGGAATATCATTCTGCGGAGTAATTGGGTAGCCGAAGTAACAGGTACAGCCAGCAGCGAGAGCACCACGGGAAATAGCTTCGTTACCTTTGATGAAAATACGTTTCTTTTCTGACATGGCTATTTCTCCTTTTTCTCTTCGCGGTAGACCTTGATAACAAGGTCAGGACAAATAAGCGCACAGGAAGTACAGCCTGTACAGTTTTCCATGTCTTCTGCTTTCACTTCTGCCACTTTGTACCCTTGCTGGTTAAAGCGGGAGGACTGGCAGATAATCTTTTTTGGGCAAACGGTAGAACAGAGCATGCAGCCCTTACACCGTTCTTCGCGGAATTCAACCCGTGCCATGTTTATACCTCGACTTTATAAGTAAGATCAGTTGTTTGCCGTGTGGTTATATAAAAACTTGCGGCTTATTTATGGAGCATGAACTACAATTATGTCAAAAGTGACCATGTATTACAATACCCATTATAACATAAGCCCCTTTTACAGGATAAGCATGGAATCTCCATAGCTAAATACCCGGAAGCCTTGTGCGATGGCATCGGCGTATCCTTCAAGAACACGCTGCTTGGTAGCGAAGGCGCTAATCATCATGAGTAGCGAGGATTCGGGCAAGTGGAAGTTGGTAATCATGTGGTCTACAACATTGAACGTGTAGCCGGGGTAAATGAAAATATTTGTAGAGCCTTTGAACGGTGCTATTTTTCCGGCTTCTTTAAAAGCACCTTCCAAAACGCGGGATGATGTAGTGCCCACAGCAATTACAGGACGACCTTCTTTTTTTGCCTGAATGATTTTTTGCGCTGTTTCTTCGGACAATTCGATATATTCTTTGTGCATTGAATGCTCACGAATGTCATCGCAGCGTACTGGTGAAAACGTTCCGTATCCAACGTACAGTGTTACTTCTGCCCATTCAATACCGCTTTGTGAAAGCTGCTCGCGCATTTCTTCCGTAAAATGCAGCCCCGCAGTTGGTGCTGCTACGGAGCCAAGCTGGGAGTCGTCTGCATAGACTGTCTGGTAGCGGTCTTTATCAGCTGTGGTGTCTTCGCGTTTGATATATGGAGGTAGCGGCAGGTGACCTTGGTTCAGGAAATGGTCTTTCAAGTCTCCACGCCAGCTGATGGTTGCTTCGCAGCGTCCAAATTCTGCGGTAGCGGTAACTTCTACACGCAGATCATCACCAAATTCTGCCACAGTGCCTACTTTGACGCGCTTGGACATGCGCATCAGTCCTTCGACTGTTGCGTTTTTCCATTCACCATTTTCTACAGGCTCAATGAGCGGCAGCGGAGTGAGCATGAGAAATTCAACTTTGCCGCCTGACGGGCGCTTGCCATATAAGCGTGCCGGAAGAACTTTGGAGTTGTTGACAACAAGCAGTGCGTTTTTAGGCAGAAAATCTGCAAGATCTGCAAACATTGCTGCATGATTCTCGCCGGTTTTTCTATCGACAACAAAAAGGCGTGAGCTGCCGCGCTTGTCAGCAGGGTGCTGAGCAATCTGATCTTCAGGAAGCTCATAGGTATATGATGATAACCTGAAATCTTCAGGAATTGTCTCTAAATCTTTATTTGTGCAGTAACTGTCACGTTCCATTATAATAATCCATTCTCTGTCATTTAAGGAAGGTGTAAAATTGCGGTTTATCTTGCATTGCGCTATTTATATTCGATGTAACATTATATACATGATGTGTACTCAATGTGCCTACACTTGAACTCTATAAGACTCAATCATAAAGGAGCGACCATGCGGGCTCGACTGGTTTTTTCTGTTTTAGCTCTTTGCGTGATGCTATCCGGTTGTACTCTTTCAAATATGTCCGGAACTGCAAAGCCTACAGGAGCTGCTCAATCAGCAGCAGAATCTAAATTTGTATATTACAACTTCCCTGATGTACGTGTTCCTTCCGAAATGGAACCTGATGAATCTCAGATGTTTGTACATGGGATGGGACACAAACAGACAGGTGTGCTTGTTTTTTCCGGTAATGTTGATTTTATGTCACTTACCAGAGCTATGATTACTACGATGCGTCAGGATGGGTGGGAACTCCGCTTTCAGTTCGCCTCACCGCGCACCTTATTGCTTTTCACAAAGCCTACCCGCTTTGCTATTGTGAACATCACAGATACCAGCAGCTTTACAACTGATCTGGAAATTTGGGTGTCTCCTCGTCCAGAGCATGCTGAAACTATGCTTGAAAAGCCGCTTCCACTCATAGAAGCTCCACGCTCTTCATACAATAGTGCACCAAAGCCAAGCGCTGCACAGGCTCCGGCTTCCAATGCTGCGACTGAAGAAGGATTGGACAGCTAGTGAAATCACATACAGCTTTTACAGGCTTTCTCGGAAAGCGTATGCACCTTGGTATCAGCGGTTCAATTGCTGCGTACAAGGGGTTGGACTTACTGAGAATGTTTAAAGATAGCGGTGCTGACGTTGGTGTAACTCTTACATCTTCTGCGCAGAAGTTTATTACTCCGCTCAGTTTTGAGGCACTTGGTGCTTCACCTGTTTTTTCTACCATGTATCCTGTGGGTGACGATGTTTTCGGACACCTGATGCCGGGTGAAGCATGCCATGCTTTTGTCATTGCTCCGGCTTCTGCCACAACCATTGCACGCCTTGCAAATGGCTTGGCAGATGATATGCTTTCGTGTCAGGCGCTGGCGTTTCCTGAAAAGCTGGTGATTGCTCCGGCGATGAATCCGCGCATGTGGCACAATGCTGCTACACAGGAAAATATCGACAGATTAAGTTGTCGCGGGCATGTGATTATTGAGCCGGGGTGTGGACGGACAGCATGTCTTGAAGAAGGACAGGGGCGTCTTGCTCCTGTTGATGATATTTACCTGCATGGACTGCGGGCACTGTCTCCGCAGGATATGGCAGGGCAGACTGTTATGGTAACGCTTGGTCCTACCCGTGAAAAGTGGGACGGTGTTCGTTTCTGGTCAAATCCTTCTTCCGGTACTATGGGAGCGTCGTTCGCTATTGCGGCATGGCTGCGTGGTGCAGAAGTACATGCTGTGTGCGGTGCAGGTACACCGTGGTTGCCATCGGTTATCACCCGACATGATGTGACGAGTGCAGCGGATATGTTTGAAGCGGCTGAGTCCTTATGGAACGATATGAGCATTGGCGTATTTACAGCAGCTGTTGCAGATTATTCTCCTGTGCCTTTTGGTGATTCCAAATTTAAGAAGGGTGGGGATGACCTTACAGTGTCCTTTACTCGAACCGTAGATATTCTTAAAACGCTCGGTACGAAAAAACGTGATGACCAACGAGTGATCGGTTTTGCTGCTGAGACTGATAATCTACGTGAGAATATGAAGAAGAAACTTACTGCCAAGAATGCAGATATTATTGTTGGTAATAATGTTGCGAAGAGTGGTTCCGGGTTCGGCTCTGCCACTAACGAAGTCTGCATTGTTGATAGAAACGGCAGGCAGGAAGATTGGCCTGTTGCACCGAAGCCGGAAGTCGCATGGAGAGTTTTTGATTGGCTGCTTCAACTGTAGTTCTTAGCGAACAGATACGTCCTTGGCATAATGCCGGACTTCGCTTTCTTTTTGATGAGGATGGCTCTATTGCACAGGCAATGGCTGACGCGCAAGCAGCAGCTTCGGCAGTGCAAGCTGCACCAGTGGCACAGCCTGTCCCGTCTTCTGTTGCGCCTGCACAGCAGGCAGCTCCGCAGTCTATACAGCAACAGCCTAAGCAGCAGGCAGCACCAGTAGCACAGCCTCAAAAACAGCGCCCGCAACGTCCTGCTTCGCACTCTACAGCAGTGCCGCCCCGCGCTATGCCGTCGCTTGTTATTCATCCGACAAATAAACCGCCAGAAGAATGGCCTGAGCAGTGGCAGGGATATTGGAGTAAAGTTCAAATTCCAAGCCCTGTTGTGTGGACATACTGGTCGCTCGGTGATGATCTTTCCGGTCATGCAGATGCTAAGCGTCGTGAAATATTAAAAAAGCTTATTAGCAGCATTAACCTTCCGCGCGGAACAAGTTCGTTTTGGCCTGTGGCGGCAAGTGGTGCTGTCGCAGGTGATTTGACTCCTGCGCCGGAGATTTTCCTTGCTGGCTTGCGCCGTCTGCGTCCTCGTTATAGCGTTGTGTTTGGCTCCAAGGCTCTTAAAAGCTTTATGCCGGATTCTACATTGCGACCATATCTGTTTACCCAGTTCTTAGGACATAGACTTATTGCATTGCCGGATGTTGATTACTTGGTCAAATCTCCGAACATGCTTGCACCGGTTGTTGCATACCTCCGTACTGCGATTCGATTGTCTCGATAAGGAACCGGTGTTTTGATCCGGTGAAGAAAATGTATACCTTGTAAGTTCTCGCTTACTTTGTCTGAAATGCGTAGCGCACTCTCTGTAAAAAGAGGGTGCGCTTTTTTATGTTTCACGTGAAGCTTTTTGATTTTCCAAAAAACAATGTCTTTTTGTTCCATACTGGTATTAGCTCAGAATAAGGTGTAGCTTTCCACATAGTAGGAATAATTCTTATCAAGTAGTGTTTTGGGAGGTGAAAATGAGAGGTTTGCGTTTTATAGCCGTTATTAGCCTGTTTGCGGCGTTTTTTGTAGTTTTGCAAACAATCACATTACCTGCTGAAGAAAAATCGCCCATACAGACCTCTCAAAATGCGGAAAATTCCAAAATTACGATTGTACAATTTTCAATTGAAGGTGGGATTGGACCCGCGCAGGCAGAATTGACAGAAAATGTTTTGAAAGAGGCTGGCTCGATTGGAGCACAGTTTGTGGTTCTGCAATTGGACACTCCAGGTGGGCTTGTTTCCTCTATGCGAGAAATTGTAAAAACAATGCTCAACTCATCTATTCCCGTTTTGGTGTGGGTTGGGCCAAGAGGTTCCCGTGCTGCAAGTGCAGGTGTATTTCTTGTAGCTGCCTCAGCATTTGCAGGAATGGCTCCGCAGACAACTATGGGGGCTGCATCTCCTGTTGGAGCAGGTGGAAAAAATATTGATCCGACAATGAGTAAAAAAGTTATAAACGACCTTGTTAGTCTTGTTCGTTCCGTTGCTGCGCGGCATGACAGAAATTTGAATTGGTACGAAGATGCTGTTCGCAACAGCACGACGATCAATAGTGAAAGAGCTGCAACGGCGCGTGTTGTCGAAGTGGTTGCACCGTCCGTGGAAGACTTTCTTGTTCAGGCAGGCAAACATGGCATAAAAACTCTGGATGGAACGGTTCACTTTTCTGAGTCGCAATTGCAAATTGTTCGATACGAGCCGACGTTTCGGTACAAAGTGTTATCGTGGCTGATTGATCCGCAAATTGCCTACTTGCTTTTACTTGCAGGTGTGGCGTGTCTTTTCATTGAATTTACCCATGCCGGAGCGATTATACCGGGGGTTGTGGGCGCGTTAGCGTTATTACTTGGCGCATATGCAATGTCTATTCTTCCAACAAATATTGCCGGTCTGCTTCTTATTCTCTTCAGTATTGTTCTCTTTGCTCTGGAAATAAATATTACTAGCTACGGATTGCTTTCTCTTGGGGGAGTGGCGGCATTGTTAATTGGCTCGCTCATTTTGTTTCCCGAAGAGGGTGGGCATATGGCGTTACCAATCTCTTTAGTTCTGGGAACCACAGGTGCTATTGCATCGATCATGGGTGGTGCTGCTTTTTTAGCAGCCAAAGCTATGCGCAAAAAACCTGCAAGCGGGATCGAAGCCATGATTGGAACCACAGCAGAGGTTCTTTCGTGGGATGGCAAAGAAGGCAGAGTGTTTGCCTACGGAACATTATGGTCAGCAAAAATAGATTCGGAAAAGTATCCTGATGGCGTTGAGTTAGAAAAGGGAGCAAAAGTTACCGTGAAGGCTATCGAAGGGCTTACGGTAATAATCGATAAAGAATGAATGGTACAAGGATACCTTCCAGCAACTTTGAATAGTCAAACCTGAAAATATATCGGGAGCAAGTATGTATACAATTTCGGCGGTACTTGGCGTTGTGGTTGTCTTTTTAGTCTTAGCTATCCGTATCTTGAACGAGTATGAAAGGGCGGTCGTGTTTCGCCTTGGGCGTGTTTTGGATTCTAAAGGGCCGGGGCTTATCATCCTCATTCCTGTTATAGATCGCATGATTCGAGTTTCCATGCGGGTGCTGACTTTGGATGTTCCATCGCAGGATGTCATTACGCGTGATAACGTATCTGTTCAGGTTAGTGCTGTTGTCTATTTTAAGGTTGTGGAGCCGACCAAATCCATCATTGAAGTAGAAGATTTTTTATTCGCAACCTCACAGCTTGCGCAGACAACACTGCGTAGTGTGTGTGGTGGAGCAGAGCTTGATGAGCTTTTGGCGCACCGTGAGAAAATGAATATGCAGATTCAAGATTTGCTCGATAAGCAGACAGCTCCGTGGGGAATTAAAGTAAATTCAGTTGAGCTGAAACATATCGATTTGCCGCAGGAAATGCAGCGCGCTATGGCAAAACAGGCTGAAGCGGAACGCGAGCGCAGGGCTAAAGTTATTAATGCTGAAGGTGAATATCAGGCTGCGACGAAGCTGTCTGAAGCTGCGGAAATTATCGCCCGTCATCCACAAGCATTGCAATTGCGATACCTGCAAACTATGCAGGAAATGTCCGGTAATGCTGGCTCAACTCTGATTCCAATACCACTAGACATAGTGACTAAACTCATGCCACAAAAAGGCGTTGAAAAAACAGATGATACTTAATTCCGAGGTATCGGTATACAGACCGGCAGCTCGGATTACATACACTTTCACTGCACCTTCAGGAGCTTTTGAATGCATATTCTTGTAACGGGAGCTGCCGGTTTTATCGGCTCCGCCCTTTCCCAGCGTTTTTTATCCGCAGGTCACACTGTGGTTGGTCTTGATAACTTGAATGACTACTACAGCGTTCAATTGAAAAAAGATCGTCTTGCACCGCTTGTTGCTAATCCAAATTTCCGCCACGCCAACTTTGATCTTGCAGATCGTGAATCCATGCGCGAAATGTTTGCTACCGAACAGTTCACACATGTTGTGAACCTCGCAGGTCAGGCAGGCGTTCGATACTCTATCGAAAATCCAGATTCCTATGTAGACGCAAACCTTGTTGGCTTCGGCAACATTCTTGAAGGCTGTCGTCATAACGGCGTGAAGCATCTGGTGTATGCATCCTCAAGCTCTGTATATGGGTTGAACACAAATATGCCGTTTGATACTCACAAAGCGGTTAACCATCCTGTCAGCCTTTACGCTGCAAGTAAAAAAGCGAACGAGCTTATGGCGCATACTTACAGTCACCTGTACGGTCTGCCAACAACAGGACTTCGCTTCTTCACAGTATACGGCCCGTGGGGACGTCCTGATATGGCGCTTTTCCTCTTCACAAAAGCAATTTTGGAAGGCAAGCCGATCAACGTATTCAACCACGGAAAAATGAAACGCGACTTTACCTATATCGACGATATCGTAGAAGGTGTAGTGCGCGTTACCAACAAAACACCAGAGCCAAACCCAGATTGGGACAGCAACAACCCTGACCCAGCTTCCAGTTCTGCGCCATACCGTGTCTACAACATCGGTAACAACAATTGTGTTGAGCTTGGTCGCTTCATTGAAGTGCTCGAAGAAAAGCTCGGTAAAAAAGCTATCAAGAACATGATGGAGATGCAGCCGGGTGACGTTGCTGCAACCTACGCAAACGTAGATGACTTGATGAACGATGTGGGCTTCAGACCAGATACCTCCATTGAAAAAGGCATCGGTGCATTTGTTGATTGGTATCGCGGATACTACAACGTATAGTTTTTGGTTTCACGTGAAACAACAGAAAGGCTCTCTTTTGAGAGCCTTTTTTTATGGCGAGTTATCTGATTGGTTCTGATGGTAAATGTAATGTTTTTTTGTCTCCGACGGGCAGGGGATTTCAAACCCCCTGCACCCCCTATTAGGCGATGAGTACTCTTTTTTTATATACTTCTCGGCTTCAAGATAGTTGTTTTTGAGAGGGGGGGGGAATATTCAGGTACAGGGAAGGATAAATAACTCAGGTGAGATTACCTATGTGCTTATGGTTGGAGGCACGTTATTGTCGTTTTTTGGGTAGTTATGTTTTTTGTGTAACTTCAATAATCTTTTTTAATGTTATATACGAAGCTCAAAAAAAATTTGTAAAATTTTCGTGGCGCTAGAAGCTGTAAGTACAGACGGGCTAGGCTCGCCTAATGGGGGATCAAGGGGTTTCAAATCCCTTGCCCGTCGGAGACAAAAAAGAAAATAGCAACAGAAAAGCAAAAATAAAAATGAAATGAACGCAAGAGAAAGGCTGCCGTTTCACGTGAAACATGACGCATAAAAACTAACGATAGTTTCTAATTAGGTAACTTTGCGACTTCGAGTATAACGGATAAGGGATGTATTTTTTACCATGCAAAGTTCATTGCTTTGTGTTGACATAATCACAGTATATTAACTAGCAATGGAAAAGTTACTCTGCAACGCTGTAGTTAGAGAGGGTAGGACAGGATAATTTTAGTATGTTTCACGCGAAACATTTTCATGCATTATCCTACTTCAACTGTACAAGAGAGGTTCATGTGGCACGGATTATTGCTGTAGCTAACCAAAAAGGTGGTGTGGGTAAAACTACGTCATCTGTAAACTTAGCAGCGTCTTTGGCTGTAATGGAGAAGCGAGTTCTTCTTGTCGACTGTGACCCGCAGGCAAACGCAACAAGCGGCATCGGTCTTGATGTAGAGAACTTGTCCAGCAATTTATACCGCACTTTTTTTACGCCAGAAAAAACACTGCATGCAATTTACCCTACAGATATGCCGTATCTTTCTGTGCTACCGGCATCCACTGATCTTGTTGCTGTTGAACTTGAGCTTGTAGATAAGATGGGGCGTGAATATTATTTGCAGGATGTCTTGAAAAATGTGGCATCCCGATTTGACTATATCATTATAGACTGCCCACCTTCTCTTGGCTTGATTACACTGAATGCTCTATGCGCAGCTCAGGAAGTTCTCATCCCGCTTCAGTGTGAATTTTATGCGCTGGAAGGGATTGTAAAACTATTGCAAACATACGAGCAGGTAAAAAAACGCCTCAACACAGATTTATCGTTGCTGGGTGTTGTGCTTACTATGTTTGACAAACGGAATAGACTTTCTACTCAGGTAAAAAATGAAGTAGAGCGTTGCTTTCCTGAGCATATATTCGAAACGATTATTCCCCGAAATGTGCGCCTTTCTGAAGCGCCGAGTTTTGGAAAATCAATTATTCACTACGATATAAAATCAAAAGGCGCAGCAGCATACCTTGCACTTGCTAAGGAAGTTGCAATGCGGAATGCCTCTGCGCCTATGAGATAATTTTGGTGATGTAGCTATTCTGGATAGATGCATTCCGGTTCGCAAGATTCGCCGGAATGTGTTGTAGCTTCGAAACAGATGTGATCTTTAAAATGCTTTTTGCGTACGGTTCCACCACATTTTTCACAGTGGAATACAAGCAGACCGCTTAAAGAAGCGTTTGTAAGATGGAAGATTCTTGGGCTGTCTTCTTCCCAGTTCTCTGACTCAGCACCGCATGCTTTGCATGAAACTTTGGCATTGAACGGGTACTTAAAGTCCCAATAATCTTTAAACATCTGCCAGTCTTCAATAGGTTCTTGATTAATCTCAGAAGTATCTTTTCCCTGAGCCTGATCAAGAATCTTTGATATTTTTTTACCCGCTTTTGCCCAAATTTCAGGGCTTAGCAATACGCCGTGCAGGTTACCTTCACGGTCGTACAATGGCTTTACATGGTTTTCATATTCAGACATTTCAGCCTCCATAACGTGCCGATTATTTGTGAGTGTGAATATCCAAGAGTCATGTTCTAAAGACAGATTGTCAAGGAGATATATATGGCAGGCGCACAGAGAGGTCTCGGGCGTGGATTGGATGCACTGTTTAAAAATACAGATGCTGTTGAAGAAGTAGAAAAACCGAACACTCTTCCTTTGCGGCTTTTACAGGCAAATCCGGGGCAGCCTCGTAAAACGTTTGATGATGATGCACTGGAAGAACTGGCTACTTCAATCCACGAAAAAGGCGTACTCCAGCCTTTGCTTGTTCGACCAATCGTCGCTAACGGGCAGAATGTATATGAAATTGTAGCGGGCGAACGTAGATTTAGAGCAAGCCAGCTGGCAGGTATTCGTGAGGTTCCGGTTGTTATTCGAGAACTGGATGACATGGAAACGCTGGCAATTGCGTTGATCGAAAACTTACAGCGTGAAGATTTGACCCCGCTCGAAGAAGCAAAAGGTCTTCAGGAGTTGAAAGAACAGTTCAGTCTTTCGCAAGAAGAACTGGCAAAGCAGGTTGGAAAGAGCCGTTCTGCAATTGCAAACACATTGCGCTTGTTACAGCTTCCTGATGTTGCTCAGGACGCACTTTCAAACGGTACTATTACAGCTGGGCACGCCAGAGCTATTCTTGCTGTCGATGAAGTTGCCCGAATCGATTTTCTTGGTATCATAGTTTCGCAAATGTTGACGGTGCGCGAGGCAGAAGCTCTTGCAGCGTCTTGGAAACAGCATAAACGTTTTGTCACTCCCGAAGAGGCAAAAAAAGAAAAAATAAAAACAGAAAAACCTGCTGCGTTGAAAGAATTTCAAACACAGCTGAGTTCGCTTTTTGCCAGCAAAGTAACCATGAGCGGTACTGAGCAGAAAGGAAAAGTGACGCTGGCGTACAGTTCGGAAGAAGAGCTGCGCACGTTACTCAGCAAATTGGGAATTGAGCAAGCCGGTTAATGCTACATGTCTATCACGCATCAGTGATGTGCTGATTTGGCTGACCTCGTAGCGTTATTATTCTGAGGATAACATTATATATGGTAAATAAATATACACTTGCAGAACGTGTTCACTGCTTTGCCGATTCTAAAGTTCTTATTATCGGTGACATCATGATAGATGAATATTTGATGGGCAGTGCGGACCGGATTTCTCCAGAGGCTCCAGTGCCGGTTGTTCATGTGAGTAGTGACAGGCATGTGTTGGGCGGAGCTGGTAACGTAGCCAAAAACGTTCGCACGCTTGGTGGTGTTCCTAAAATTATTACAGTTTCCGGTACTGGAATGGGTGCAGATTTGTTGAATGCTCTGTTAGATTCTGAAGGAATCGAGCACGACATTCAACAGATTGGAACTCGCAAGACAACACGGAAAACACGTATTCTTGCCAGTAACCAACAGATGATTCGTATCGACCGAGAAGATACAGCTACAATTCAGGGCGAAGCTCTCGATCAGCTTATGGTTCGAGTCGAAAATTGCATTTCTGAATATGAAGTAGTGATTGTGTCAGATTACGGTAAGGGCGTTGTTAGTAAGGAATTTATGGAACGCTTGAGTTTCTTGTGTGATGCACAGGAACATCGTCCTAAAATTTTCGTAGATCCGAAAACGCCGAACTTTAGGCTTTATCAGAATGTATTTATCTTAACGCCAAATGCAAAAGAAACCAGTGAAGGGGCTAACCTTCCTGTGGGAACGCGTGAAGAAATTCTTGAAGCTGGTCGTGAAATATTCCGTCTTCTTGATTGTGATAAGCTTCTCACAACTCTCGGACCGCTGGGGATGGCTCTTTTTGATGACGAAGATACAGTCTGGCATGTGCCAACAATGGCGCAAGAAGTTTTCGATGTAACAGGCGCGGGTGATACCGTCATTGCTACAGCAGCGCTGGCTGTTGCTTCAGGTTGTTCTCTTATCGATTCTTGTGTGTTGGCAAACTACGCCGCAGGTGTCGTTGTGGGGCATGTAGGAGCCGCTTCTGTAACGCCGGATCAACTTATCGAAACCATTCAAAGCCTCCCATTACCACCAGTGGAAAAATGGACTTAGCTACCCGTTACGTGTACACTTATTGTTATCAACAGATTGGGATATAAGTGTATCCATATCATTCAGTGTGCCCTATTTCTTGGTAGTCACAACAAGCATCATAAGGCCTGGAATCATACTCCGGGTCTTTTTTTCGGTACTTCGATGAGCATAATTAGATTTCGACTCGTACTCATTCTCGTTCTGTGCATAACGATACTTTTTTCTGCTGGCTGTGCATCAATGACAAAGCTTAAAAGTTACAGTGCGAATGAACTATATAGAGGATATCTGGCAAAGGATGAGGTGATTCTCAAGCTGGATGGTAAAATTGTTTACGTTGAGGGCAAAATTACACGCATAGATCAAAGCAAGCTTAACGATATGTTCATTGAGCTTAATTCCCGTGTAATTGTCATTTTGCGAAAAGATGAGATCGTAAATATTTCTAAAATTGGACTGACAAACGGTGACACAATAACTGTTGTAGGCAACTTTGAGGGCGAGGGCGTCTTGTCGCAATGGTTAACAAATGCTAGCAACAAAGTTCTTGTGATAGAGCAAGCACAAATTGTAGATAAAGATTGCTGGTATGATTTGGAAAACTTCGAAAATCCTTTGTTTTTTTAGTAAAACCAATTAGATAAGATTGTTAATGAGAGCAACTGGCTGTGAGCTGGTTGCTCTTTTTTTAGCCTTCGGCGAGTCTCCGACAGGCAGGCGAATGAAGGTGGGGTGTCTCCGACGGGCAGGCGGGCGCCGCCCCCTGCACCCCCGCAAGGGGACGCGTCCCCTTGACCCCAATTAGGTGAATTTTCTTTTATGTCAGGTGTTTGAATAGGTTTGCAGCAAGTGGGTTTATTCAAGGATGGGGCGAACAATAAAGAAAGGGTGGAGTTTTTTACTCCATCTTTTTTTTTGTATGAACATGCGCCCCCTGATTCTGATTTGATATGCACCCCATTAGGTGGACAGGGTAAAAAAGCCTTACTAGGTTTATTTACTTCCACCTAATGGGGTGCAGACCAGTGCAGACCAATTAGGGGGGATTTTTTTTTGAGGGGAACGAAGAGGGTTACCTCTTTTCGACAGTTTGTTTTGACGGTAACTGGGGGAGCTTGATTTTTTTGCCTAGTGCTTTAATTAAGTAAGGTAGTGGTGCGTAAGCCGCGAGGTGGTGTAAAAAAAGGGCTGACCTCGCGAGTAAAAGTCTTTGGAGATTTTCAAGAACCTTTCTTCGAGAAAGGTTCTTGAAGCCCGCGGCAGCGTCGTCGAAGACATCTTGAAAC